>NZ_LZGX01000111.1:0-34163 GCF_001690825.1 Gilliamella sp. Fer1-1 | reverse complement strand
ACAGTTTAAAATTTATTTAATGAAGAATATTGTTTGAATTTACTTTTAATATTTAAACAAGGATGTTGTTTAGTTATTACGCATTTTAGCAATGCTTGTTTGGTTGACATTGGGCAAGGATAATTTTTTATAAATTTTAAAATATAAGGAATATTTCTAAAAATATTAGGTTTATTGTCGATGTAAATTCGTATTAGTAGCTTTAGCAGTCCCAATTCTTGAATAAGACTTTCTTTTTCTTTTTTTGATTGTAATTTATTTGACTTTAATACTGATTCTAAATAGGTTGCATTCATTACTAAAATATAATTACGTTTAGCTATTTCTGATAAAGGCAATTCAATGATATTTGTAATACATTTATTTAAGACATTTTTTAATGTATTGGTATATAAATAGTCAATGTTTTGCATTGATAATGAGGAAGATCGAACACGGTGGAAATATGCATCTTTATTTTTTAAATAATATGTGGCTTTTGCTTTCGATATAATAGAGAGAGAAACAAGATGATCCTCATGATTTTTTCCAATGAATTTTTCATTAAATAATTTTTGATTAAATATATATCTCCATACGACACCAGAATAATTCTTTTTTTCTAATAAATAACTGAATAAATCTAACCCTGACTTAAAAAACTTTGGTTTGGTAGGCGAGAATTGACTTGATTTAAGATGTGCCTTACTGTCTTGAAAATAGGTATAGTCAAAATAAAAAAAATCTAAATTTGGCTCTATATTTAATATTGTTGCAAACTCATCAAATAGATTTATGTTTATAATATCATCAGAATCAATAAAAAGAATATAATTGCCTGATGCTATCTCAATTCCTTTATTTCTAGCTACGCTTACACCAAGGTTAGATTGTTGAACAATCTTTATGTAGCTCAATTTTGATGCATATTGTTGAAGGATTAATAGCGTGTTATCGGTTGAACCATCATCAATACAAATAATCTCTTTCGGTAAACAACTTTGATTTATGAGAGAGTTCAAGCAATCAGCAATGTAGTCCTCTACATTATAACAAGGGATAATTATAGAAATATCAGTTATTTTATTTGTCATATAGTATTTTCCCATGGCTATTTTTTTAGAAATAGCTTATATTTTAAATAGACGCCATAGTAATAAATAGATTTGCAATAAGATCCTTGCTTCATTAGATATTTAGCATAGTTTCTAATTGATGAACTATTACCACTTAATGGTAACTCGTCGTCTTTCCATGGAGAGAGTTGAAAATAATATTCAAATATTTTAGAAAGGTATACTTTAAACCAAGGTTTATTTTGTGAAATATAATGTAAAATTACTGTATAAGGTTTAATATTTTTTTCCTGATGAGCGTCAGTAGAAATTTTTATTTTAGTATTAAATTTTATAGGTAACAAACGTGTTTTATTTTCAAGCAAAATGTTTAAAACATCTTGATCCGCAAATTTATATATATTTCCATTATTGATCAATTCTAGCGCCTTTTCAGAAATATTTTCATCACACCATTTTTTTGTATTTATCAAAAGAACGCCTGCATTGAAATATCTTTTTGAATCAATATGATACATTTTACTTACTGTTTGTTGCATATCTTTTGTATCGCTTACTACGCCAGCAATATAATCTTCAATATTGTACTCAAATATTTGTGCTAATGATTGTAAACATATTACATCACTATCAAGGTAAATTAATTTATCAGTTATTGAGGAAAGTAAATTGGGCATGATAAAACGAATACAAGTTGATACATTAGTTATATGTAAAACAAGTGTTTTAGGATTTATAATAAAATTATTATTCAAATAATAAAGCGTAATCGACACATTACTACAGCTTAGTTTTTTGAATTTTTCAATATTTTTATTAGAGACATTATCAATAAATAAATGAAAATGAAGATTATAATTTGGCGTGTTTTTTATTACTGATAACATTGCAACACCGGCAGGCATTGCGTAATTGTCGTCGAAACCTAGAGCAATATTGAGTGTTGAGTATTGTGGGTTGCTATTATTAATAAGAGGGGAAATTTGATCAATAAATTTGTTAACGTTCAACATGTAAATTATTTTAATTATAAAATGTGTATTCAATTATATATTCAATTATCGTCAAAATATAGATCAAATAATTTTGGTAAATGATATAGTGTTTAACCTATTAAAAAATTTAAAAAAATAAATTTACACATAAATATGTTTTATTTAGAATGGAAAAAATTATTTAAATAAAAAATAGCAAATGCCTAATCAACAAATTTATATTAGTAAAGTACAAAACTTTTCAAAATCAAATCAGCAAAGATCAGATATAATGCATATTGCATTAGCATTTGATGATAACTACGCAATGCCTGCTGGAGTGACAATTTCTTCTGTTATTTATAATAACCCAGATGCATGTTTATGCTTTCACCTATTTGTAGATAACATATCTCCCAATAATTTGAAAAATTTTAAGCAATTAGTAAGTAGTAACTGCACGATAAAAATATATTACTTAAATAGTAACTTTCAGATTAATTCGGAAACATTAGTTTTAGGTTATTTATCTGCTATGTCATGTGTTAGGTTTATTATTCCCGATGTTTTAAAAGAGCAAACCGACAAGTTTTTATATCTTGATAGTGATATTTTATGCTTAAAATCAATCAGTAAACTATATAATTCAGTACTAGAAAATTATGTCGCTGGCGTAATACCTGATGATAGTGTGATGAGGAATACTATAAAAGATTTATACCAAATAAACGTTGACAGATATTTTAATGCAGGTGTTTTGCTAATAAATACTCAACAATGGGACATGAACAATATGACATCTTTGTGTATGAATATGATAAATGATGGAAATATTTATCGGTTTGCTGATCAAGATGTTTTAAATATTTTATTAGAAAATAAAACCTGCCTTCTGCCGATTAAATATAATACAAAAATTCATATCACCACTTCCTGCAAAGAAGAACAGTTAATATCACCCTATACAGTATTATTGCATTATGTGACTGGATATAAACCATGGTATCAAACGTTTGATTCTCAGTTGTTCAAAAAATATTTTGATCTATCACCTTGGAAAGCAACAAAACGACCTTTATCTTTAAAAAAATCGTGGTTACGTAATTACGCCAAATATTGTTTGAAAAAAGGAAAAATTATCACTGCTCTGAAGTTTTATTCGTTTTATTTGTCTAAGAAATTGACATGATTTCTTAGACATACTAAATCTAGTATTACTCCAAAAAAAAGAGATAAAAACAATATCAGTGCTGATATTGTTTTATGAAAGTTTGATACTCATATGATTGTCCATTCACTGGTAGTATAAAATCGTTTTAAATAAAAGATTGATCTATGTTAACGGAGTAGCCGAATAGTTTACTTAATAAGTAAACAAGATTAGGTGTGTTTATTATTTTATCTGGTTACGATAGTTTTCAGTTTCTAGGTATGGGTAGTTGTCATAAGTTGAGTATATCATCAAAAGGATTTAAAAATGATAATTAAATTCTTGTTGTTGTCTTAACAGGCCATGCCCTAGATTAACAATTTCTCCGCGATAAGGAGTATAAATTAGAATAAAGTTATCCAATTTTTCTTTCAAAATCATATAAATTTGTTGTAGACTATTGTTTACATGATGAATAGTTAAACCATATTCATTACTATTGGATAAAATTAAAATATTTAACTCGTCATAACCAAGTTTTTAAGGTTTATGGCTTCCAGCTAAATAGATAACTATAAAGTTCTTTTCATTATCTTAAACATGAGTCTTACTAAAATATTAGATAGTGCTCACCTCTATAAATGCGTTATTAAGATAATACTGCTTTTTATATTGTTCAGGCGATACCTAAATAAGTTGAGTGTAGGCAAACTCGATTATAATCGGTTTCAATATATTCAAATAGCGTTTTATTGGCTTCTTCCCGTATTTTGTTATCATGAATAATGTGTTTTTTCACGTATGAAAAAACTTTCAGCAACGGCATTATCCTAACAATTGCCTGCTCGGCTCATGCTTTAGTTCATTCTATGTTGTAACACTAACCGCTTAAAATCTGCGCTGTAAGATTGGTTTTCTTGGTCACTAGATAGTAATACCCCTTAAGGAAATTGACGACAAAATAAAGCATTTTTGAGCGAGTTACAAACTAAATATTTATCAATATACTTCATGTATTAGTCAGCACATCATAATAATAGGTTTGTAGCAAAAGGATTAATGTGATTATTTTTTATTACGCTACAAAAAAATTAATAAAATCAATGGTTTTTCTAACTTGTTTTTATCATGCTCAGCTAACCTTTCTGTATGATACATCTTAGCCCTTGTTCCTGTATTATGTACTAAGCTTGGTGCATCTAAACGGGCTTCATGTTGCGAATAAAGTGCTTTGATATTCTCAAATAGCTCATTTGATTTGGTTCACGCTTTAGCCAAACAGAATAACCTGATACGCTAACTTTTAACTGACGGTAGATTAGCGGTAATGGGCATGGTAACAAATGTTTCTTCGTATATTGGTACTTCACCGGCTTGGATGGTTGATAAAGATACATGCGCCTTTTTTACAATTTCATTGGCCACTTTTAGTGCTTTGTGTTCTTTTTTAGCGCAATCATTTTTTGTCGCTCACAAGTTAGTTCACGTTTACTGGTTTTGTTAGGATTAAGTTGCTTAAGCCATTTATCCAGTGTTGATTTATTAGTACCTAAATAGTTAGCGGTGTCAGCCAAAGAAAAATGCGCATTAGATAATGCACAATCAACCGATAGTTGTTTGAACTATGCACTGAATCTTTGACACATAATGTGTCCCTTATGATTGCTAGTTATATCATAGAGGTGGTATTTTTTCATTTTTTATGGGGATCATATTTTTCTGTAAATCCTAGATGATTGGTTAATCGCATGGTGGAGTTGCCAATCACTACCAGATATTTTTCTCGTATAGATTTATTTAAAAAAGAACGGATTGACTTGAAATTCAATAATATGTCTTTTGTTTGATAAATAGTAATATGTAGTATTTTTAAACAAGAAAAAACAACATGTAAAAATTATAGATCAATATAATATTTTATTTTTTTAAAGATATTATTATATGAATAAGTATAAATTAATGAAAAGAATAAAGAAGGTAATACGATTGTGGCAAGTTCATTTTTTATCATTATATCACTTTGGTTTGTATTATTTTCTAAAGCCATTTTTAAAAGAGATTTTGAAACGTATAACTAAAACTGTTTAAATTATCGGTATTTATAATATAAAAAGCGATCAAAATAACTGCAAAGTATGCGACAATCAAAATGTTTAGTTAAAATTGAAATATTTAAATTTTTTATTTTTAGCATTAGATAGAACCTTTTAACCATTCCTCCAAATCTATTTATGCACTAATTTTTTAATTAAGTAAGCCACATAAAATTTTACTCCTTTTAAAATTGAACCTTTCCTAAAAAATTGTGCAGAAAAAACTCTATAATCGACTGGTCTCATTTTGTTTTGATATGATTTTAGTGGGCTATTTGCCCAAGGGGTAAAATGCTTATAATATGTATATAAATTTTGTGCAAGACCTTCATTTTCGGTGTACCACATTTTCCTAGGACCAGTAAAATGAATAATATAGGGTAAAGATTTTTTATTATAAAAAAATGTTTCCTTTTGTTTATCATCCATCCAAGTAAATAAGTAATTCCAATTAGGATCTATATATAAGACTTGATTTTGTAGAACTATATTTAGTACATCTTGATCTGGGTAAATTAAACGTTCTTTTTTTGCAGATAGTAGTATTTTGTTTGCTTTACTTTCTGTATCAAAGCCCATCCAATTATTAATATTAATATATAAAAAACCCGAGTTAAAATAACTTTCCGAAGCAAGTTCAAGCCTTTCTTTATTTTTTAACATATTTTGTTTATCTAATGAGTCAGGCGTCACAGCACAAATAACCGAATCTATATTAATATTTAAAATCGGTGATATGTCAGAAAAACATAGGGTATCTGCATCTAAGTAAATAAATTTATCAATTTTGCCATATAATAGTTTTGGCACAGATAATCGAATATACATTGAGCGGTTAATATGAGTTATTTTATTGCTCTTATGATCTTTATATTTAGCTAGCTCTTCAAAAGGAATAATATAGATATTAATTAATGGGCTAATTTTTTGTAATTTTTGTTGGTCTTTGGGAGATACATCGTATAAAAAAACATGAAAATGAATATTATTATGCATATTATTAAGCATAATAGAGGTAATCGACACACCTACATGCTCAATATAATTTGAATCAGTACAATATGCAATGTTAATTCTGTTATTCATTTCTAATACTCTTTAAAAACTCAACCACGCTATTTAGTCATTACCAAATCAATATGTCAACATAAAATTGATTATTACTTCATTGTTTAATTTAACATATGTTATAATAGAGTAATTTTTAACTTTGTCTAAAAATTGGCACAAAATGGCAGAAAATCTTTTTATTAGCAAAATTAGGACGTTATTTAATAATACTATAGAATCATTAAATACCTCACATATAGCATTTTGCTTTGATGATAATTATGCAATGCCAGCAGGTATTGCTATGTCTTCAGTAATCTTAAATAATCCTGATAAAAATCTTGTGTTCCATTTATTTGCTAATAATGTTTCTAATGAGAAAATTATAATATTTAATCAATTAAGTAAAGAAAATATTAGTATAATTTGTTATGAAATTAGTGATAATTTTTCAATAAATCCTGATACATTAGTTTTACATGTTTCAGCATCAACTTGTTTACGATTTATTGTCCCACAAATGCTAAATAAAGTTACTTCTCGAGTTTTATATTTAGATTGTGATGTGTTATGTACCGATAATCTCAATGAATTAATTAATACCGATTTAACTAATAAATATTCAGCAGTAGTTCCTGATGTTGATAAGACGCAAGAAAAACAATGTCTTGCCTGTGGTATTCCTCATGGTGAATACTTTAATGCTGGAATGATTTATATTAATACGGATATGTGGGTGCAAAATAATCTTACTGAAAAAGCCTTTGCAATGATTAACAGTGGTAAAGTATACAAGTTTGCGGATCAAGATGTTTTAAATATTTTAATGCAAGGTAAAACAGTATTTTTACCTAGGCGTTTCAATCGACTCACTTCACTTACTGTGGGAGGGGGAGAAGATAACCTTATTAGCAATGATAGCGCAATTATCCATTATGTCACAGGTAATAAACCGTGGTACCAACTTTATATCACTCCACTGTATCGACATTATATCGAATTATCTCCATGGGCAAAAGATAAATTATTGTTAGCCAATGAAAACGCACCATCAACCACTAGACGGTATGCAAAATTACTAGCTAGTCAGCATAAATACTTTGCTGCATTCAAATATTATTTGATTTATTTGAAGCATAAAACTTGCAAAAAACGTTAAGGGGTAATGCTGTGGTTGACGTTGATAAATTTATTAATAAAAAGAATTTTTTACTCTCATGTGATTTTTGGGATAACGAAAGTATATTACATATTCTTTTGTGTTTCGATGACAATTATGCTTTATCAGCAGGTGTAGATATTATTTCAATAATTGAAAATAATAATGAACAACAGATTCATTTCCATATTTTTACCCATAATGTTTCTGATAATAATAGAAAAAAATTTGCTGCCATTAAATCCCATAATACATCTATAACTGAATATGTTATTAATGAACAATTTAAAATTGATCAAAAAAATACAGAGCTGTTTCCTATTGCGGCATGCGTTCGCTTAATTGCGCCTATGATTTTAAAGGATGTCACTAAAAAATTACTCTATGTTGATAGCGATACGCTTTGTCTAAAAAAATTTGATTTTATTAATGAAATTTCTCTAAATAATGCTATTGTTGCGGCTGTTGCTGATGAACCATATATGCAGGATTCGCAATGCGCAAAATATCACGTAACCTATGGGACGTATTTTAATTCTGGTGTGATGTTAATTAATATACCACTTTGGTATCAGGAAAATATTACTTCAAAAACATTAAAGTTATTAAATAGTGGCGAAAAATATCATTATCCTGACCAAGATGTATTAAATATAGTAGTAGGCGAAAAAAGAATTATATTAGCAAAGAAGTATAATAATTTGTTAGCATTGTCAATCAATGGTAATGAGGACTCTAGTGTTCCTGAGGATACTGTGTTAATTCATTACATTACTAAGAACAAACCTTGGCATCAGCCTTATCGTTCTAAGTTATATGATCTTTATTTAGAAAAATCTCCGTGGAAGAATGATTCTTTAATTTTATATAACGACAAAAAAACCTCCTCAATACGAGCTTATTCTCGGTTGATGTTTAAACAAAAAAAATATTTAGCATCAGTAAAACACTATTTAATTTATTTAAGGACTAAATTTACGAAATAGTTTACGGCATTAGTATTTAGCTCTGAATGCTATGTAACCTAATTTACTATTAGTTGTTAGAAATAAATGTAAGGGTAGATTCTTTATATAGAATATAATGCTAATAATTCACTTAACAGGCTATTATATCTGTTTGGGATTAGGTCACTGATGTATTATATGCCAACTATTAAAACTCGTAGTCGACCGACTTTGTTGTATTGAACTTATCTTTTTATTAGGTGTCTTTTAAGTGATTGATGATTTTTCAGAAAATGGTTTGCTTGCTCAAGCTATTGATGGGTTTGTGGCAAGACAGCCACAACGAAACATGGCAAGTAAAGTCTCAGAATCAATAAAAAAACAACATTCACTTGTCGTTGAAGCAGGAACAGGTACTGGTAAAACCTTTGCTTATCTGGTACCCGCATTGCGTAGTGATAAAAAAGTAATACTTTCAACTGGCTCTAAAAATTTACAAGAGCAATTATTTAGTAAAGATTTGCCAATTATCAAAAAAGCATTGAATTATTCTGGAAAGATAACCTTACTTAAAGGCCGCTCTAATTATCTTTGTTTAGAGCGGTTATATCATCAATACGCCGCAGCGGGAGATCTTGATAAAGATTTACGTGTTGATTTAGCGCGTGTAAAAAATTGGTCAATCAAAACTAAAGATGGTGATATTAGCAAATGTACAACTGTTACGGAAGACAATCCAATTTGGCCGATATTAACCAGTACGAATGATAATTGTTTGGGTAGTGATTGTGAACATTATAACGATTGTTATGTGGTTAAAGCACGTAAGCGAGCATTAAATGCAGATATTGTCGTTGTTAATCACCATTTATTTTTAGCTGATGTGGTGGTAAAGGACTCAGGTTTTGGTGAGCTTATCCCTAAAGCTGATGTAATGATTTTCGATGAAGCACATCAGCTCCCTGATCTCGCTTGCCATTATTTTGGGCAACAACTAAGTAGCAGGCAACTATTTGATCTGTCCAAAGAAATTAACCTCTGTTATCGTACTGAGGTTAAAGATATGTCACAATTACAACAATGTGCAGACAAACTACAAAAATGTACTCAAGATTTACGCATTGCGATCAATCAACAATCGCCAAAAGGTAATTTACGTTTTTTATTTAATCAAGAAACGATAAAAAAAGAGTTAACTTATCTTTTAGACGCTCTAAGTTTTTGTCATGAGGTCTTACTATTGGCTGTAGGGCGTTCTTCAACATTAGATAACTGTTTGGAACGAATTAACCAATATAATACACTTTTAAAACGGTTGCAGGAAACAAATGTAACTGGCTTTAGTTATTGGTATGAAAGTAGCCATAACTATTTTATTTTTGCGTTAACGCCATTATCCGTAGCGGATAAATTTACTGAATTATTAACAGAACGAAAAGGTAGTTGGATTTTTACTTCAGCAACGCTATCAGTCAATAACCAATTAGATTATTTTACTAAACGTTTAGGATTAACGAATGCTGACTCACTTATTTTAGAAAGCCCATTTGATTATTTGCATCAAACTATTATGTGTGTTCCTCGCTATATCCCATCGCCAAATGAAAAGGGAAATGCTGAAAAATTGGTTGATATTTTACTGCCGGTTATTGAAGCAAATAATGGCCGTTGTTTTTTCTTATGTACTTCTTATGCGATGATGAACGCCTTAGCTAAACAGTTTCGAGAGTTAACAAAATTACCGGTGTTAGTTCAAGGTGAAACAAGTAAAGTTAAATTACTTGAGCAGTTTATTCATAGCGGTAATGCCTTATTAATTGCAACAAGCAGCTTTTGGGAAGGCATTGATGTTAGAGGGGATACATTGTCATGTGTTATTATAGACAAATTACCATTTACCTCTCCAGACGATCCTTTAATTAAAGCTCGCATGGAAGATTGTCAAATGCAGGGAGGTGATGCATTTTATGATGTACAATTACCCGAAGCGGTTATTACTTTAAAACAAGGTGTCGGACGATTAATTCGTCATCACAACGACCGTGGTGCGGTTATTATTTGTGATAATCGTTTGGTTATGAGGCCTTACGGTGCAACATTTATTAATAGTTTGCCGCCATCGCCAAGAACACGGGATATAAATAAAGTTATTAATTTCTTGTTATCTAAACAGTCTTATAAAAATTAAATTATTTTGGAAAAAAATGAATACCATCTTAGCTATTGATACCTCAACAGAAGCTTGTTCTGTCGCTTTATTTTACCATAACGAAATCACTCATGATTTTGTTGTATCTGCTCGCGATCACACTAAACAAATATTGCCAATGGTTGATAAGCTCCTTAAACAATCAGATTGTTCTCTTTCTCAAGTTGATGCAATTGCTTTTGGACAAGGGCCTGGTAGTTTTACAGGGGTTAGAATTGGCATTGGTGTTGCGCAAGGTTTAGCTTTAGGCATTGATAAACCTATGATAGGGGTATCTACATTGATGACTTTGGCGCAAGGGGTATATCGTACACAAAATGCAACAAATGTCATTGCAGCTATTGATGCTAGAATGAATGAAGTTTACTTAGGACAGTATCATTATAGCAACGAACAATGGCACGAGGTTATTCCAGAATGTGTTATTGCACCTGAAAAAGTAATAGAAAAAGTAGATCATATTCTTAATGATAGCTATTGTGCCGGCACTGGTTGGCAAACTTATCCTAATATGATGAATAATATAAAACAAAGCGATATTCTATTGCCTCATGCACAAGATCTTGTTGTTCTTGCTAAGAATAAATGGCAAAAAAGCGAAATAATTAATGTTGAAGATGTAGAACCAACTTATTTACGTAACGAAGTTACATGGAAAAAACTACCTGGTCGCTAATAATGACTATTTAAACAAGCCACCTAAAGGTGGCTTAGTTCTTGATAATTTTGATTACTCTTTAAATAAGCCCAAATGTTCTTTAGCATAGGCTTCAAAGTCGGTGCAACCACCAATTGGTTTTTCATCAATAAATATTTGTGGCACTGTTTCAACAGGTTTACCAACACTTTTAGATAGATCTTCTTTAGTAATACCTTCAACATTAATATCAACATAACGATAAGAAAAATCATCACGTTCTTGAGAAAGTTTTTCAGCTAGTTCTTTAGCACGAACACAATAAGGACATCCCTGGCGACCAAAAATTACAGTATACATTTTTCACCTTTATCTTTTGTTTTAAATATAAGCCTAATATACTTCACTTATTGAAGAAAAAAAGCAGTTAAATATTGTTAGTTAAATAGATTATATCTATTGATTGCGGACTTGGGAAGCGAATCAGGTTTTATATTAGATCGTTCCAATCTGCTTGATTATTTTTTAGTAATTTAGATTTATTATTAAAAAAATTTAGGCGGATTTTGAAATTCATCATATACCATTCTTAACAAAACTTTACAAAAAAGTTGGCAACAAAACGTATTATTCCTTTAAAATAAAGTTAATGTTATTTGATATTCTATAATATATTATAAGTTTGCACTGTTTGAAAATCAAAGTTAACTAATTATATTATATGGATAAATTAGTAAGATAAGTACAAGGAATAATAAAAAGTATGATAAAAGAGGGTTTTAAATCGAATATTAAAACGAGTTTAGTGTCATTATCGCAGTTGGCAATAGTAAGCTCATCTGATGCTATATTAACCGGTGCCACAACGAATGTTATTACAGGCAATGCACCAGAAGTCATAGCGTTATCCAGTGCAGATAAGCAAGGCTTTACGCTTAATGGCGTTTTTTATAGTGAAGCAAATGGTAATATAAAAGCGGGTGAAATTAAGGAATTTGATGGTAATTTAACGTTTAATGATTTTAAAGTGGCAAATTATGCACCAACAAACTTAGATAGGGTGAAAAATTATCGCGATATTGATGGTGACAATGTCGATGCGAACCAGCCATTTAAAGTTGAATCGACTTATTATTGGTGGTATGACAATAGCGGAAAACGCATAACTGGAGATGATAAGAAAAAAATTATAGGTTGCGGAAGTGGTTTTTCAATGCCATTAAAATTGATAATTCAAACAAAAGTAAAAACCTATTCTGAGTATGGGATCCCAAAAGAAAGTAAACCCAGTACACTAGCTAAAACATATCAAATAGCATCGAGATCTGAATTATGTTATGCCAAACCAAATGGCGCGATCATTTATCCCGATCGCCAATGGGGCAAACCTGGTGATAATCCAGATTTACATTATCAAATGTATTGGAACGCTTCAGATGGCCGGACACGCTCAAAAGGTGGTGGGGGTTATACTCGAGATTATGTGCCAGATTATGGTTTTAAAGTGGTTACTACGGTGTCTGGAGGTAGAAAATTCCCAACTACAGGCTTTCCAGGTGCCAAATTTCAATTAGTAATGACGGGAGCTCAAACTGATTATCGCTATCAAGTCATCAATAACCCAGGAAGTGGTGTTTCGATTGATCAAGATGGTATGGTTAAATTAATAAGTAAACCAACGGGAACAGTCACGGTAAGGGCGACATTAAAGAGAAATCCTTCTGTTAATTATGATTATAGTTTTACCCCAACGTCTGTTTGGGCTATACCTCAAGGTGATTTTAAAGCGCATAAGGAAAGTGCTTGGCAAAAGTGTGGGGGTATTAATAATGTTCTGGGTAGATATGAGCTAACTAATGCTCCTTTTACTTTTCAAAAAGATGATCCTGCCGTTTTTTGGGGCGGGATTTTAACGCGAGCTATTGATGGTTCACTATTTAGTGAGTGGGGGTTTATCAATCAAAAGGCTTATCCAGACTCTCAATGGCGAGGTGGTGTTTATTGGACAGGAAATAAATCGGATTATTCGGAAAGCCATTATCATATCTATGCTGATTCAGGTCATGTTGGTGAAGGAGATGAAACGTGGAGTAATTATGTAGCCTGTAGGGGATAGTGTTAATGGTCTAAGCTGTTGTAGGTGCCTTATCTAGTTTATAAGGTGCCACTTTCACTTAGCCGTAGTAGCTAAAGTAAATTGATTGCATACTTATTAGTGATATTGGGTTAATTGTTTAAATTTTAATAGATGATTCGGTTTCGGTAAGTTGAGATGGGTAAGAATATTTTCCAGCAAAGGGGATATTATCTTTATTTCATTTTTATGACACAACAATCACATGCTGATTTTTATCTGCATTTAATAAATGGGTACTTAACAAAACTTTACAAAAAAGTTGATAACATACAGTGCATTTTCATCTAGAATATGGTGATTTTATTTATATAACATGGTGTAGTTTTTTATTGCTTGTTAATCAAGCTAACCAGTCATATTATATATAAAAAATAAATATAAGGAATGATGAAAATATGGTAAAACATAACTTGAGCACCGAGCATTTTTCGCTAGCTATTGATAGTAAGCACTCTGTATGTGATTTAAGCTTTTCGTATTTAGTTTTATTTCCATCTAGTTTTACTTTCTTCCCATTTAAACCTGATTTTATAACCAAAATAACGACACTTACAGCTAGCTTAAAACCCACACTAACTAAAATAAGTTTAGTGTTATTATCACAATTAGTAATGGCAAGTTCATCCGATGCCATATTAACCGCTACCACAACTAGCGTTATTATAGGCAATGCACCTCAGGTCATAGCATTATCCAGCACAGATAAGCAAGGCTTTACGGTTAATGGCGTTTTTTATAGTGAAGCAAGTGGAAATATAAAAGAAGATGAAATTAAAGAATTTGACGACAATTTAACGTTAAATGACTTTACCATTTCAAAATATGATCCCAAGAATTTGGATAAAGTGATAAATTATCGTGATATTGATGGCGATAATGCCGATTCTAGCACTCCATTTAAAGTAGAAAAAACGCATTACTGGTGGTACGACAATAATGGTAGACGGATAGAAGGTGATGATAAGAAAAGAATCATTGGCTGTGGTAGTGGTTATGCAATGCCATTAAAACTTATAATTAAAACTAATGTCAAAGCGCATTCTGCGTATGGAATCCCCAAAGAAAGTGAACCTATTACATTAGCTAAAACTTACCAAATAGCAACAAAATCAAAAATTTGTTACGTTAAACCAAATGATATAGTAGTTTCCAAAAACCTGCAATGGCGCTCATATGATCCAAGCATTACATCTCCGATATCTGGACCTTGGGCTTGGAACGCACCTAATATAAGTCGCCATCCGGTTCATGGTGGAGGATATAGTACTGATTATGTTCCTTTTTTTGGTTTTAAAGTTAACCCTATAGCCGCAAATGGGCAATTTTTTCCAACAACTGGGTTCCCAGGCGCCAAATTTCAATTAGTGATGACTGGTGCACAAATGGATTATCATTATCAAGTAATTAACAATGGAGGAGGAGATATTTCAGTTGATCATAATGGTGTTGTAAAACTTATGAGTAAACCTGTTGGAAATGTCACCGTGAGGGCAACTTTAAAAAGAGATACTTCTATTATCCATGATTATAGATTTAACCCTACTACTGTGTGGCTAGAACCTCAAAAAAATGAAAATATCACATTACCCGCTGCAATAAATTTGTGCGGTGGAATCAAAAATATACCTTTACGTAAAGACTATACTAATTCTCCGGCTATTAATGTTGCAGAAAATGAAAATTGGAGTGTTTATCCAAACAGTTTTACTCGATCAATTGGTGGTTCAATTATGGGTGAATGGGGCTGGGTATCTGGTATAAACTACCCTGAATCTAATTGGTCAATAAATAATACTTACTATATTCTTTATTGGACGAAGGAAATAAACAATGCTCAATATAATATTTATTTTACAGTTAATTTATCTGGTTACGTTTCTGTGCGTGAAGCAGAAAGAGGAGATGTTAGTAAAATAGCGTGTAAACGTTAATTACTTCGGTATATAAGAAAATATTTAATTATATTTAACTATATAATTTTAATAAGTAAAAATCATCTTACGGCAGTGCAAGAATATGCACTGTTGGTTTTATGAAATGTAGGATTTCTCTGGTTGTCTACTCATTTTGGTTAAAAATAAAATTCAAGTATTCTATAAGGCATTGTAAATACCCCAAACTTAGTACACAACTCACGTAGAAAATCATGCTGCTTGTTTTAGTGTTTTATACTCAATCGGTGTCATGTTATTTAATGCCTCATGCGGTCTTTCGGTGTTATAAACCGTTAACCATTCTTCAGTTATTCTCCTTGCTTGTTCTAGATTATTAAATAGATATAAATCGAGCACTTCAGTGCGATAGGTACGATTAAATCGTTCAATATAGCCATTTTGATATGGGCTACCGGGCTGAATATAATCAATGGTTATATCATGTGATTTAGCCCAGTTGGTAAAGGTTTTTCCTGTAAATTCTGGCCCATTATCGACCCGTATTTTTAATGGATACCCATGATATTCGGCCAGTTTATCCAAATAACGAGTCACTCTACCTGCGGGTAAGCTTACTGCAATATCAATACCTAACGCCTCACGATAAAGTCATCGATGACATTGAATGTCCTAAAGCGACGTTGATTACGACTACTGTCACTCATAAAATCCATTGACCAACATTCACCTTGTTTATTGGGGAGTAATAACCTTTCCGGACATCGTGGAGGAATGCGTTTTTTACGCTTTACCCTGAGATTAAGCTTCAATTCACAATACACCCGATATACCCGTTTATGATTCCATTGATAGCCGAGCTTTCTGATACGATTAAAACATTTAGGAAAGCCCCAGCGTAAATGCCGGTCTGTGATAGCATTCAACACCGAAACAATCACCGAATCATCCTGTAACTTAGGTTGATAATAGTAAGCACAACGGCTTAAGCCTACAATGGCACAGCTCATAGCAATAGTAACTAAATGATTTTGTTGTAGTTGCTGTGCCCATGTTTTACGTGCCCCAGTTGGCACTAAAGCTTTTTTATGATTTCTTCCTGAAGCTGGGATTTTAAGCTCAGTTCGGCAAACATCTGCTTAAGCTTGCGGTTTTCCGCTTCGAGTTCTTTTAGACGTTTGATGTCTGAAGTTTCCATACCGCCATATTTTTCCCGCCATTTATAAAAAGTTGAATTACCCATGCCATATTTACGACAGAGTTCCTTGACAGGAATACCCGCTTCAGCTTCTTTTAAAATAGCGACGATTTGATGTTCAGTCATTTTTTTCATAATTAAATCCTCTTTTACTTTTATCATAGAGAATTTTCTACTTTTTTGCTGTACTATTTTAGGGGGTAGTTACATTGATGTTCTATAAATCATGAGGCGGCTGACATGAAATCACAATACTAAGCCAGTGACTGCGATTTTCTTTTGTATAAACGTTAAAACTGCTTTCGATGATAAGGTGTTAATCTTGCATTTTTATGCATATTCATGGCGCGTAAACAACGCGAAGAAGTTCTATAACTTAGGCAATTTATTAACTATTATAATACGGTTAAACCGCATAAAGTGTTTTCTGGGAAAACATCTTATGATTTTTTAAGGAATTATTTTCATCGTGAAGTGTAAACAACTTGATGTTTTGTTACATCTAATTAAAATCCAAGCTAGATTCAGCTCACTTGTTATAAATACATTTATAGCCGTTTAAAATCATAATTCTCATTGAATTTCATTATGTTTCTTGTCTGTTAGACGTTATAATCTATATGATTAACTAATTGGATATAAATATGTTGAAATATTTACTATTAATCGTTTTCTTCTTTCCTGTTTCTGTTTTTGCCGCTAAAAAAGAGTGTGGAGTTAAACCTAGTTACAACATCACGATAAGTAAAGAAAGCGTACATATTTTTAATAAAAAAAATGATTTAACTATAACGCAAAATGGTCGTGTTATCTTAAATGAAAAATTAGTAACACTTAACCCTTCATTACAAAAAGAACTCATTCAATTTCAACATGTATTACGCCAACAGCTACCTCTTTTAGAACTGCAATCAGTAAATCTTTTAACTGAAGTTAAAGAGGCGTTTGAAAAAGCAATAAAAAATCAGTTGAGTGATGATAATGAACTCAAAGGCGAGTTAAATAAGTTATATAAACGTTTAGTTAATTTGCTACATACTGCGATTATTACTGAAAATGGTTATACTCGATTTTCCTACCAAAATTTTAATAATCTAAAAAAAGACGGTGAAGATATTGGTCAGCGTATTTTCTATAATGTCGTGGGTGGCAGTATTTTGCATTTTAATTTTTTTAAGAATTTAGCCGCAATTAAACAAATCTCTAAAAATGAGTGGAAAGCTCAAAAGCCTAAATTAAAAGCTTTTGATGCACATATTTGTTCAGTTATAACAGATATTGATAAGCAATATACTCTAATATTAACTCAACTTAACAATCAATTCACAAGTAAATAGACATTAATAAAAACTTTTGCGAAAATGATAACATGACTAAGATAGCTAAACGGAAGCTTATGACTGCACATATTATTGATGGAAAAGCATTGGCACAACAAATACGAACGGATATTGCTAATAAAGTTAAAATACGTATTGAAAAAAGCCTATCTGTTCCAGGTTTGGCTGTGATTCAAGTTGGCTCAGATCCTGCATCGAAAATCTATGTTAAAAATAAGCAAAAAGCTTGTGATGACGTTGGCTTTGCTTCCTTTGCTTATGATTTTTTATCGGCAACTACCGATGAGTTGTTGGCATTAATTGATGAGCTTAATCAACGTCCAGATGTGCATGGTATTTTAGTGCAACTCCCTTTACCTGATAATATTGATAAAACAAAAGTCCTTGAACGTATCGATCCAAGTAAAGATGTTGATGGTTTTCATCCATATAATATTGGACACTTACTACAACGCGATCCTATTTTACGTCCGTGTACGCCATATGGTGTGGTTAAAATGCTAGAATCAACGGGGATAAATTTATCTGGTTTAAATGCAACTGTTGTAGGAGCATCAAACATTGTTGGTCGTCCAATGGCATTAGAATTATTGCTATTAGGTTGTACAACTACCATTACCCATAGCCGTACCGTTGATTTAGCAAAACATGTCAATAATGCAGACATAGTGGTTGCAGGTGTCGGTATTCCAAATTATGTTAAAGGTGAATGGATTAAACCAGGAGCAATTGTGATTGATGTTGGTATCAATCGTTTGTCAGATGGTAAATTAGCAGGTGATGTAGAGTTTGATGTGGCTGTTGAAAGAGCTGGATGGATCACACCTGTTCCGGGCGGTGTTGGCCCAATGACTGTTGCTATGTTAATGAGTAACACGCTTGAAGCATGTGAAAAATTTAGTAAGCCAAATTGACTCCGACTCATTAAATTTTATAGAAAGATGTACATTAAATAAAAATAAGGAATATGTAATGATTATATTTCACACTAATTTAGGTGATATTAAGATCAAAACTTTTGACGATAAAGCCCCTGAAACCGTCAAAAATTTTGTTGAATATTGTAAAGCTGGTTTTTATAACAATACAATCTTCCATCGTGTTATTAATAATTTCATGATTCAAGGTGGCGGTTTTGAACCAGGCATGAAGCAGAAAAAGACGAATGCGCCTATTAAAAACGAAGCAGATAATGGTTTAAAAAATGATCGTGGTACATTAGCGATGGCGCGCACATCAGATCCACACTCTGCGACAGCTCAATTTTTTATCAATGTAGTTGATAATGATTATCTCAACTTCCGTTCTGCTGACGTTAATGGTTATGGCTATTGCGTGTTTGCACAAGTCACTGATGGGCTTGATGTGGTTGATAAAATAAAAGCTGTAAAAACAGGGCGCAGTGGCATGCATTCAGACGTTCCTGTTGAAGATATTATTATTACGAGTGTAACGGTTGAATAATCCAGCTCGTTATTTTATTGCAGATATTCATCTAGCAGATAATAAACCTGCTTCTGGTTATAGCGATATAACCGCAGGTTTTTTGTCTTTTCTAGATACCTTACCTGAAAATTGTGAGCTTTATATTTTAGGCGATCTTTTTGATTATTGGGTTGGTGATGATGTAAAGACTGAATTACATCAACAAGTTGTCCAAGCATTGTACCGGTTATCAAAACGAGGCATCACTAAATATTTTGTGCATGGAAACCGCGATTTTCTATTAGGTAAAAAGTATGCTCAGCAATGTGATATGACTATATTGCCAGAAATTAATTGTTTACCTAATCAAGAAACAAATATCGTATTTTTACATGGTGATTTATTATGTATTGACGATTCTCAGTATCAAAAGTTTAGAAAAATCATGCATAATAAATGGTTACAAAAACTGTTTTTATTACTGCCTTTGTTCCTTCGACTAAAAATTGCGGCTAAGCTGCGACAAAAAAGTAGCCAACATAATCAGATAAAATCTGGAACTATTATGGATGTAAATCAACACGCTGTGGTCAAGATGATGGCGGAGCATAAAGCTGATATTATGGTGCATGGTCATACACATAAACCTGCAACTCACCATTTTCAAATTGAAGGGCGCAGTGCAACTCGCCTTGTTCTTGGCGCATGGCATGATGGTGTGACATACATTAAGCAATCACAAGATAGCAATACTTTGGAGCTTTATAGCCATTCTTTCAAATAATCACTTTGTAACACATGCTCGGCCTTACCAAATTCAATCAGCTTCCCTTGATCTAATATTGCCAAATTATTGGCTATCTGTTTAACTTCATTAATATTATGGGTCACATAAATAATGGGTATATTTAACTCATTAGATAATTTTTTAATATAGATTAATAATTCCTTTTTTCTTGGCATATCAAGTGCCGAAAGCGGTTCATCCATCAATAGCAATAACGGGTTGGTTAATAGCGCTCGACCAATTGCCACTCGTTGCTTTTCGCCACCAGACAAAGTGGCTGGATAACGATTTAATAATGAACGAATATTAAGCACATTGACGATTTCGTCAAATTTTGACAGATTTAAATTCTTAGCTCCATAAGTAAGGTTTTTTATAACTTTATAATGAGGGAAAAGTAATGCATCTTGAAAAATGGTGCCAATCTGCCTATTTTCTGGGGCAATAAAAAGATGCCTATTGCAATCAACCAGAAGAGTATTATTTAGTTGAATATAGCCATGATCAGGCTTAATTAACCCATTAATAAGGTTAATTAGTGTGGATTTTCCCGATCCAGAAACCCCTAAAATAGCGGTGATACCTTGACATTTTATGTCATGCTTGAATTGGAACGAAAATGAAGCCAGTTGTTTGCTAATTTGTATTTGTAACATGAGTTATTATCCTGCAATTTTGTTTTTATGCCAACGATTTAACCATTCGGATAAAAAAAGTGCAATTAGTGATAACACAACTGAAATAATACAAAGCCGTAGTGCACTGTGTTCACCGTTGGGAATTTGCAGAAATGTATACATTGCGAGAGGTAAAGTGCGGGTTTCACCTTGAATATTTGATACGAACGTAATGGTTGCACCAAATTCTCCTAAACAACGTGCAAAACTTAGCACCATTCCCATTAAAATGCCAGGAACAGCTAAAGGTAACGTGATAGTTATAAACACTCGCCATTTATGAGCACCAAGAGTACGAGCTACGTTTTCAAGGCGGATATCAATCGATTCAATGGCTAAACGAATTGATCGAACCATTAGCGGAAAAGCTACCACCGCCGAAGCTAAAGCTGCCCCCTGCCAATTAAAGCTGAAACTGATATTAAAATTATTATTTAACCATTCACCAATTACACCATGCCGGCCCATAGTTATTAGCAATAAATAACCTAAAACTACGGGAGGTAAAACAAGTGGAAGATGTATAATGCTATCAAATAACGATTTACCAAAAAATTGACAGCGGGCTAATACCCAAGCAGTTAAAATTCCTATTGGTAAGCTAAACCCAATTGCCGAAGTAGCTATCTTTAAACTAAGTAATAAAGTTTGCCATTCAAATTCACTTAATAACATATTTCAAAATACACTTGGCGATAAATTATTTTATTATAAAACCGTATTGTTTAAAAATGGCTTTAGCTTGTGGCGAATTTAAATATTGATAAAAATCGTTTGCTTTGGGATTCAATAAGGTAATGGGATATTCTATAGGCTTAAAAGTATCCATAGGGAATGTCCCAATAATTTTTACCTTATCGCTTACCTTTGCATCTGTGCTATAGACAATACCAAGCGTAGCTTCATTACGCTCGACTAACATCAATGCGTCACGTACATTGCTAGCAGGAGCAAATTGTGGTGACAATTTATTCAATATTCCTAAATTGGTTAAGGATTCTTTGGCGTAAAGCCCAGCAGGAACATGATCTGGATCGCCAATGGCTATTTTTTCCCCTTTAGGTAAAATTGCTTCCCAGTCAGTTTGAGTATTAATAACAATATGATTTAATTTCGATTGCTTGGGAGCAATAAGAACCAATGTGTTTTTCAAAAGATCTTGTTTATCTTTAGCTACGTTATGTTCAATAAGGTAAGTCATCCACTTTTGATCCGCTGACATAAAGATATCAGCAGGTGCACCTTGTTCAATTTGTTTAGCTAATACTGATGATGAAGCAAATGAAAACACAATATCGGTATCTTCATGTTCAACTTTATAAATAGCAGCGATATTCTGTATAGAATCAGTCAATGACGAAGCGGCAAATACCGTTATTTTTTCGGCTGCTGATGCTAAAAAGGTTACTGTCATCATTATGATAATTTGCAAAATTCCAATAACTTTTTTCATTTTACTCCTCACAATAATAGTAAGTTTATTTGGGCTGACAATGCTATATATTGGATTGATTATTATAAATAAATTTTATGTTATCAATAGAATATTTAATAATCGCTATATAAAAAATAACATATCGATAATAACAAACTTTATCTATAAAGTACAATTAAACAAATTCTATAAAACGGTTTTTTATAAAACAACCAATAAGATTTTTAACTTTTTTGAAGGAATGTCAAAAAGGGTCTACAATAATTACCTTACTCTTTCCTTTAATTAGTTGATTGTTCATGGTGTTACATTATGTTTTCTCCTGAAATTTTATTAACGTTGAATATTCATCAACAGCTATTTACCGACCCGAGGCGCATTGCGTTGTTAAAAGCTATTGAACAAACGGGGTCATTAAGTCAAGCTGCCAAGGAAATTGGGGTCAGCTATAAAACAGCATGGGACGCTATCAATGAGATTAACAAGCTAGCGCCTAAGCCTTTTTTAATTACAGCAATTGGTGGTAAAAATGGAGGAGGAACTAAGTTGAGTGCCTATGCTGTTAGATTTATTCAACTTTATGAATTATTAACTCATCTACAACAAAAAGCATTTAATATTCTTAGTGACGACAAAATTCCATTAGATGATATTTTAAAAGCCACAGCCAGTTTATCTTTGCAAACTAGTGCACGTAATCAGTTATATGGTGCTGTTAAACAGATTCAAACAAGTGGGATTGCTGGATTTATTACTGTGCAGTTAAGTGATAATAAAACAGAGCTAAAAGCTTACATCACTCAACCAAGTATTGAACGGTTAAAGTTGGGTACAGATAAAACAGTCTTGTTGCTAATTAAAGCTCCCTTAATTGAATTGAACGATGCTAATGAGAACTGCCTATCGGTCACTATTGAAAAAATCACGACTGATGGCAAATGGAGTGAAATCGCTTGCTCACTACCCTCTGGCATTGTGCTTTATGCTAGCAAATTAGCTAATGAAATTAAGCAATCGAGATTAATTATAGGCAAACAGGTTAAACTATCTATTAATCCACAACATATTATTGTTACTACATTAGTTTAGTAATATGAGGTTATCATGCTACAGATAGAAAATGCACATTTTAAAATTAATGACTACCAAGTTTTTACCATTGAATCATTAACAATTCAACAAGCTGGTAATGTTGCTTTTGTGGGGCGTAATGGCAGTGGTAAATCTGTACTTGCTAAAGCATTGGCAGGCAAACAAAAACTATTATCAGGGAAAATTATCAATCAATTTAAATCTATAGTTCATATCTCTTTTGAACAACTTCAAAAACTGATTAATGATGAATGGAAGCGAAACAATACTGACATGTTAAGTGAAGGTGAAAATGATACGGGGCTGAGCACTGAACAAATTATTCAACAAAATATGAGTAATCAAGAGCTTTGCCAGCAACTAGCACAACAATTTGGGATTGAACATTTATTACTTAGACGTTTTAAATATCTTTCAACGGGGGAAACACGTAAAACGCTAATCTGCCGAGCGCTAATGCAACAACCTGATTTTTTAATATTAGATGAACCTTTTGATGGTTTAGATACCGCATCCCGTGAAAATTTAGTAGAAATACTTGCAGTGCTTGCAAAGCAAGGAGTCACTATTGCTCTTGTTTTAAATCGATTTAACGAGATCCCTACTTTTATCGAAAATATTGGTATATTAGCCGATTGTCAACTATTGAAAATTGACACAAAGCACACAATATTAAACGATACAACAGTTAAGCAATTAGCTGATTTAGAAAATATACCCAATATGTCCTTACCAGAGGCCGATGAACCCCCAACACCATTAGCCGATCAATTAGATCGTGTCATATTAAAAAATGGTTATGTCTATTATGATGATACAGCAATTATTAATGGATTAACTTGGCAAGTAAAAGCCAAGCAAAATTGGCAAATTGTTGGGCCTAATGGCGCAGGTAAATCAACGTTATTAAGTTTAATAACAGGCGATCATCCGCAAGGATATAGCAATGATCTTACTTTATTTGGGCGCAAACGTGGTTCGGGTGAAACGATTTGGGATATTAAACGCCATATCGGTTATGTGAGCAGTAGCTTGCATTTGAATTATCGTGTTAGTTCTAGTGTTAAAACCGTGTTATTGTCTGGCTATTTTGATTCGATTGGTGTTTACCAAGCAACAAGTGATAAACAAGCTAAACTGGTTGATGAATGGTTACAATTGCTAGGGTTGCAAGCGCAAGCAGATAAACCGTTTCAGTCGCTTTCTTGGGGGCAACAAAGGTTAATACTTATTGCCAGAGCTTTGGTCAAACATCCGACACTGCTTATTTTAGATGAACCGTTACAAGGGCTTGATTATCTTAATAGAGAATTAGTAAAACGCTGGATAGATCGTTTAATTAATGAGGGGCACACACAGTTGATATTTGTTTCTCATCATGCTGAGGATGCCCCAAAATGCATCACACATCGATTAACTTTTGTTCCTGAGTTTGATCATAGCTATCAATATCAAATTGAACAGCTAAGTAAAATAATTAGTTAGAACTATTAAAATTGATGTTAAAAATAGAAATGATCTTCAAAATAAAAAGGATTTTTTTTTGAAAATTTATCTTGATAAATGAAAACATTTTATAAAGGCTACACTTATGAAGTTATCCCCGTTACCTGTGGATAACTCTGTTAATAGTTTATTGAAAAAAGCGCTAACCCCAGTCACTATCAGGATTTTTCTTGATTTGATTGTAACTTAAGCATAAAAATGTTTTTTGTTTAATATCAATAAGATACCATAAATCAAGAGGTGCATTTGTTGTTTTTTTTATAAATTAAAAAGGAAGCTGAACAAAAAATAGAAGATTTTTGAAGGTCAAGTCCTTTTGGGGATAATTTTTTATTAATAGGTAAAATATTAGGTTGTGAGTAATGAAAAAATTTAAATTATGTTCCGAATTTAAGCCCGCTGGTGATCAACCTGAAGCTATAAAAAAAATTAATCAAAATCTTGATGACGGAATTGCACATCAAACTTTATTAGGGGTAACAGGATCGGGTAAAACATTTACTATGGCAAATGTTATTGCTCAGCATAACCGCCCTACAATCATTTTGGCGCCCAATAAAACATTAGCAGCCCAGTTATATGGCGAAATGAAGGCTTTTTTCCCGGAAAATGCGGTGGAATATTTTGTATCTTATTATGATTACTATCAACCTGAATCTTATGTGCCATCAACTGATACTTTTATTGAAAAAGATGCATCAATCAATGAACATATAGAACAAATGCGTCTTTCTGCCACTAAATCACTATTAGAACGGCGTGATGTTGTGATCGTTGCTTCGGTTTCAGCCATTTATGGTTTAGGTGCGCCAGAAACGTATATGTCGATGATATTGCACTTAACAAAAGGCACGATTACTGATCAGCGCTCAATCTTAACTCGTTTGGCTGAATTGCAATACACTCGTAACGAAATAAACTTTAGCCGTGGTACGTTTCGCGTGAGAGGGGATGTGATAGATATTTTTCCTGCTGACTCTGATGAGCTTGCTGTACGTGTTGAGCTATTTGATGATGAAGTCGATCGTATTGTAATGTTCGATCCTTTAACAGGTAGCAGTGTTAGTGAAGTATCGCGAATCACCATTTATCCTAAAACGCACTATGTTACACCAAGAAATATTATGGAAAATGCCATAGCACAAATTAAACAGGAGCTAAAAGAACGGCAAAAGGTGTTATTAGACAATAATCGCCTATTGGAAGAGCAACGTTTAACCCAGCGAACACTATTTGATATTGAAATGATGAGTGAACTTGGTTACTGCTCTGGGATAGAAAATTATTCACGCTTTCTAGCTCAACGCAATCCAGGTGATCCACCTGCAACGTTATTTGATTACTTGCCAGCAGATGGTTTATTGTTTATTGACGAATCTCATGTTGCTATTCCGCAATTGGGGGCAATGTATAATGGTGATCGTTCTCGAAAACTTAATTTGGTTGAATATGGATTCCGCTTACCATCAGCGCTAGACAATCGACCTTTAAAGTTTACTGAATTTGAAAATATTATGCCACAAACTATTTATGTATCAGCAACACCAGCCAAATATGAAATAGAAAAATCTGGTGGAGAAATCATTGAGCAAGTAGTTAGGCCTACGGGGCTGCTCGATCCTATTATCGAGGTTAGGCCCGTTGCTACACAAGTTGATGATCTGCTATCTGAAATCAAAATTCGTATTAATAACGACGAGCGAATATTAGTAACTACACTAACTAAACGTATGGCAGAGAACTTAACTGACTATTTGTCAGAACATAGTGTCAATGTAAAATACTTACATTCAGATATCAACACAGTTGAACGAATGGAAATAATTCGAGATTTACGCTTAGGAAAAGTGGATGTACTCGTTGGGATTAACTTATTAAGAGAAGGGCTAGATATACCAGAAGTCTCTTTAGTGGCAATATTAGATGCTGATCGCGAAGGTTTTTTGCGCTCGGAAAGTTCTCTCATTCAAACTGTTGGGCGCGCAGCTCGAAATGTGAATGGTAAAGCCATATTGTATGCTGATAGAATAACGCCAGCTATGCAAAAAACGATTGACGAAACTGCTCGCCGTCGAAAAAAACAAGAAGACTTTAATACAACGCATGGCATTACACCAAAATCGGTACGCAAAGAAATTAAAGACATATTAGAAGCAGGTTTAAGCACTAAAAAGTCAACAGCCAAAGTACAGGCATTTGAACCAGGCAAACCATACCATTATGTTTCAGTTAAAGAAGTACAAGCAAAAGTGAAAGAACTTGAAGCAATGATGTATGAAGCTGCTCAAAATCTTGAATTTGAAAAAGCAGGTGTGTTGCGTGATGAAATAAAAAAATTACGTGCGGATTTTATAAAAGTATCTTGATGGCGCATTTAACAAGGAAAAAAGATGACAATAACTCGAATTGATCCAGATGATCGTTGGTCTGAAGCTGTGATCCATAATAACGTTATTTATTACACAAGCGTTCCTACTAATCTTGAAAATGACGCTTATGTGCAAACCAAAAGTGCATTAGCTGAAATTGACAAAATATTAGCCCGAGCTAACAGTGATAAAACGCGTATATTAGATGTAACATTATTTTTAGTTAATAAAAGTGACTTTGCAGGTATGAATAAAGCATGGGACGAATGGGTAGCTAAAGGTAGTGCACCAGTACGTTGTACAGTGCAAGCTGAGTTAATGAAAAAAGAATATTTGATAGAAATTAAAATCGTGGCAGCAGTAAAAGCCTAGTTTTTCTATTATCGCCGATACTATTCGGCGATACCTCTAAGGTCATTTTCTTTACCTCGTTAATTGTAGCTTTTTTGTTGCTAAGTGATAAAGCCATTATGATCCCCATTAACAAAATTTTAGTGTATACTTTGCATACATTCTATTTTAATTATTCTCACATTTGCTATGCACACTCAACCTAAAATTGCCATTGTTATGGGATCTAAAAGTGATTGGAATACAATGCAACATGCCGCTGATATTCTTGATACATTGATTATTCCCTACCATGTTGAAATCGTTTCTGCTCACCGTACTCCTGATAAATTATTTCGCTTTGCCGAAGATGCTAAGCAAAAAGGCTTTGATGTGATCATTGCGGGTGCTGGTGGTGCTGCCCATTTACCTGGCATGTTAGCAGCCAAAACACTCGTTCCTGTATTCGGTGTTCCCGTGCAAACTGCTACCCTAAGTGGCGTTGATAGCTTATATTCCATTGTGCAAATGCCTAAAGGCATTCCTGTTGGCACATTGGCAATAGGCAAATCGGGGGCAGCCAATGCGGCATTACTTGCTGCGCAAATTTTAGCTTTGCATGATAAAGCTATTTATCAACGTTTATCAACATGGCGATTCAATCAAACGGATGATGTATTAAATCATCCCGATCCAAGAGTGAATGCATAATATGAAACTTCGATCTGTTTGTGTACTGGGTAACGGGCAATTAGGACGAATGCTTAAGCAAGCTGGTGAACCATTAGGTATTAAAGTCTACCCTGTAGGGTTAGAGGAAGAACCAACGACAATTCCATATCAACAATCAGTGATAACCGCCGAAATAGAACGTTGGTCAGATACACCATTTACACAGATTCTAGCTAAACACCCTCATTTTATTAATCGAGATATCTTTCCGCTTATTGCTGATCGTTTAACGCAAAAACAGCTACTCGATCAACTTGGTTTACCTACCGCCAAATGGTTTTTACTTAATCAATCTCAGGATTGGCAAAAACTGTTTACCGAACTGGGTGAGCTATTAATTGTTAAACGCCGCACTGGTGGTTATGATGGGCGAGGGCAATGGCGAATTTCGGTTAATAACCCAATAAACGTGCCAGATGATCTCTATCAGCACGCTATTGTTGAACAAGCTATTCCATTTGACAAAGAGATGTCATTAGTGGGCGCTCGTAACGCAAAAGGTGAAACAGTATTTTATCCTCTTACCCATAACTTACATCAAGATGGCATATTAAAAATGAGTGTTGCAGTACCTAATGCTTCCCATTCATTATTACAGGCAAAAGCTGAAAAAATGCTATCTGCCATTATGCATAAATTAAATTATATTGGTGTAATGGCAATGGAATGTTTTATTGTTGGTGATGAATTACTGATCAATGAACTTGCACCGCGCGTGCATAATAGTGGACATTGGACGCAAAATGGTGCCTCAATAAGCCAATTTGAGCTACATCTTCGAGCTATATTAGGGCTGCCATTACCTAAACCTGATGTGTTTGCACCTTCGGTTATGGTTAATTTAATTGGCACAGAATTAAATATTAATTGGTTATCTATCGATTTAGTTCATCTACATTGGTATGAAAAAGAAGTCCGAGTCGGGCGTAAAGTAGGGCATTTAAATTTAACTCATAATCAACCTGACAAATTGCTAAAAGCATTAGACACTTTAATATTGCTATTGCCTTGTGATTATCAAATAAGCATTGAATGGGCAAAACAAAAATTATTGTAATTTAGTAAGTTAAACCAATCAAGGCGATTAAATTTAAGGGTAGATCCATGGTCAACTTCAACCAAAAAATTAATTATCAGCGTTACGCCAGTAAACAGCGTGAAATACTGTCTGATGAGTACTCAATAGTGCGTTGTTTTGAAAGCGATCGCGAGCGTATTATTAATTCCGCTGCCATTCGTCGATTACAACAAAAAACGCAAGTCTTTCCACTAGAACGAAATTCAGTGGTTAGAACACGGCTCACTCATTCTATGGAAGTGCAACAAGTGGGTCGCTATATTGTTAAAGAAATCGTCAATCGACTAAGCAAATCTAGACAACTAGAAAAATATGGATTTGATAATTGCGTAATGGCTATCGAAAGTCTGGTTGAGATGGCCTGTTTAATGCACGATATTGGCAATCCCCCATTTGGTCATTTTGGTGAGGCTGCTATTAATCAATGGTTTACGTTACGCCTAGGGCTTGGAAAACCCACAGCTTATAGTGAACTTGATATAAATGATAACGATACCGATGAAATCAAAAAACTTAAAACAAAAATCCGCCAAGATCTATCTAATTTTGAAGGTAATGCACAAGCAATTCGATTAGTGCATACAATATTGCGTCTTAATTTAACCTATTCACAAATTGCCTCAATTCTTAAATATTCCAAACCGGCCTATTGGTCTAAACAAGTGCCGGCTGAATTTTCTTATTTAATGAAAAAGCCAGGTTATTATTTATCAGAAGAGCCATTTATAAAAGAGCTATCTAAACAGCTTGATATTAAACCATTCCATCGATATCCATTGACCTACATTATGGAAGCTGCCGACGATATCTCATATTGCATTGCAGATCTAGAAGATGCTGTTGAAAAGAAAATCCTAACAGTAAAACAGCTCTACGCATACCTAGCAGAAGCATGGGGAGCAGTTAAAAAAGACGATCTGTTTGATACCGTTGTGAATCGACCTTATGAAAACTTAAAACAGAATGGATTTGATGTTATTGGTATTGATCAGTTCTTTATGTATTTACGTGTTAACACTATCGGTAAGCTGGTACCCCATGCAGCGGAACGTGTTATTGAAAATATTGAAGCAATCTATCATGGATCATTTAATTATGCTTTACTTGAAGATCATAGCGCTGAATATAAATTACTAAATATTTTTAAAAAAGTTGGATTTGAACATGTATTCAATCATGAATCGGTCGAAAATATTGAACTTCAAGGATACCGAATTATTAGTGGGTTGCTTGATATTTATAGTCCATTGCTTAATATGCCAACTCATGACTTTTTAAAATTGGTTGACAATCAACATCACAAACATTATCCCATTGAGACACGCTTATATCATAAATTATCCTCAAAACATTGTGTCGCTTATAAACAAGCAATCAGCGAACTTAATTCAAATAAAACAAGTTTCGTGTGTATGGAATTTTATTACCGATGCCGATTATTGCAAGATTATATTAGTGGTATGACCGATCACTTTGCTTATGATGAATATCGCAAGTTAATGGTCACATTCTAGCTTGTAGCAATTGATTAAATGATTGGGCACTACTAATATGCATTGGCACCAGATTAGTGCGTGGCTAATAGTTAAAGTATCCAAATAAACTGTAATTATTTATATTACTCATCATTGAGAAAAACGATTAAGCCTAGATCTTTATTTCAACTACCTTCCATATTCTTTTTAAATAACGCAATTTAGTTCAAGTTATCAATTTCTGGCATGTTCTTTGCATTATTCATTTTGTATCTCAAATTTATTAGGAGCATTAAATGAAATTAGTCACTGTAGTTATAAAACCTTTCAAATTAGAAGAAGTTAGAGAAGCGTTATCTAATATAGGTATTACAGGATTAACTGTCACTGAGGTTAAAGGTTTTGGGCGTCAAAAAGGCCATGCAGAGCTATATCGTGGTGCCGAATATAATGTCAATTTTTTACCTAAAGTTAAAATCGACTTAGCCATTAGCGATGATCAGCTTGACGAGGTTATTAGCACTGTAGCTAAGGCTGCGCATACTGGCAAAATTGGCGATGGCAAAATTTTTGTCACTGCACTTGAACATGTAGTGCGTATACGCACTGGTGAAACCGATGACTCGGCGCTGTAATTTATTGTTAAGGGTATCATTATGTTGAAAAAAGCTATTTTATATTTAACGATTTTATTTTCAAGTTCTGCTTTTGCTGGAGAAGTTGGCATAGCTGATAAAGCTGATAATGGATTTATGATGATCTGCACAGCATTAGTTCTGTTTATGTCTATTCCGGGTATTGCTTTATTTTATGGTGGTTTATTGCGCTCTAAAAATGTGTTATCGATGTTAACACAAGTATTGGTTGTTTTTTCGCTAATTTCTGTGTTATGGATTGTTTATGGTTATTCACTTGCTTTTGGAGAGGGTAACTGGTTTTATGGAAATTTGAATCACGCATTATTAATAGGTATAAGTATTACTAATGTATCAGGAGCTATTTATGAATTAATTTGGGTCGCATTCCAAGGATCGTTTGCTTGCATTACCTGTTGCTTAATTCTGGGAGCTTTTGCTGAACGGATTCGTTTTTCAGCAGTACTCATTTTTATGGTGCTATGGTTTACATTTTCATATATTCCTATGGCGCATATGGTATGGGGTGGTGGTATCTTAGGTGATGAGGGAGCACTTGATTTTGCCGGTGGCACTGTAGTACATATTAATGCAGCGGTTGCAGGAATAATTGGTGCTTATTTTATCAAAAATCGCATTGGTTATAATCGTGAACCACTAAAACCGTTTAATTTGCCTTATGTTTATCTTGGTGCAGCCATTCTTTATATTGGATGGTTTGGCTTCAACGCCGGCTCATCAACACATGCTGACGAAATTGCTGGTTTAGCTTTTATTAACACAGTTGCAGCAACTGCCGCCGCAGTTTTAGCATGGACATTGGCTGAATGGTTCTTCCGCGGAAAACCATCTTGCCTTGGTTCAGCATCGGGTGTGATAGCTGGATTAGTAGGGGTAACGCCAGCCGCAGGTCTAGTCGGGGTAGGTGGGGCTATGTTAATTGGCTTTATTTGTGGTTTTGCTGGTGTTTGGGGCGTATCAACACTCAAACGAATTCTAAAAATTGATGACACTTGTGACGTATTTGGTGTACATGGTGTATGTGGCATCGTCGGTTGCATATTAACAGGTGTATTTGCATCAGAATCCTTAGGCGGTGTTGGTTATACACAAGGTATTACTATGGTAAGCCAAGTTGCTATTCAGTTGATGAGTATTATAACTTGTGTAATTTGGACCACGGTTATTTCTTTTATTTCTTATAAAATTGCAGATCTTTGCGTTGGTTTGCGTGTATCAGAAGAACATGAAAGAGAAGGGCTTGACATCAATAGCCATGGTGAAAGTGCATTTAATAGTTAACTGCAAACACAAAAAAGCTCATATTTCGAGCTTTTTTGTTTCCTACTATTGCTATAATGTTGTGGTCGTGCTTAGTGTGTTACTTTCTATTCTACTTATTGTGATATTCCAAAGCTTAATCGTCCCAAAGCATAATTGCATTATCATCAGTTAAAATTAAAGGTGGCGCAAAAAGATACTCTTTAACTTTAGCGGGTAAAGCTTGCATATCATTAAAATTAAACTGCAACTCAGGGTAAGCGTTAGCGATTTTTTTGATTCGAGTATCTAATAACTCCTTTACCTTATTAGATTCTTTGGTAATAGCAATTTCATCTTTCAGCATACTAATCTGCTTTTTATGGTGCTCTGATTCAAATATTTCATTAAAAATAAAGGAAAAACCGCCTTTATTAATTTTATTACTATCATGATACTCCCTATATTCGGAATGGTGTAATTTAAGTTCCTTAACACGTAATGCAATAATCTCATCAATATGATCAGTGTAATAATTTAATGTAGGATCTAAATAAGCTAATGTTCTATGTTCAGGTATTGCATCATTACTATGTACTAAGGTAAATAAAGGTTTTTTAAATGTCTTCATTCTGTCACTTCCTTTTTAATTAAAAGAAAAAGGTAACAAGACCTTCAATACCAAAAAGCGATTGTTACATTTTACGTAAAGATCTTTCAGGGTAACATGGCGCTTTAATATAAAGATCAATAATATTTCAAATAGTTATTTTAATTCTTCAAGAAATATTCAAACTAATGAGTTCGAATTACAAAGCAAAAAAGTTTAAAAAATAAAAGGCTATTGGTAACAGCCTTCGCTAGATAAACAGTTCCAAATGAAAAAATAACTAAAGCATGTTCGTAACATACTAATACTCAAAATATCAATTGTTATATTCTAAGGCTAGGCTAAATAGCCTTATTTACTTATAGGTCATGTTTTAAAGGCGAAGACGGTATCAACCAATAGCACAACGCCTTTACTTAATACTTGACTAAAACATCTCAAGAGTCGAATAACGAACTATTTAAATAGTCATGACTCTTATTAAGACACATTTAGTTTTGGAGAGTTCAATAATATTGCTAGATATAATTTTTTTTGTTAAAGGTTCTTCTTTAAACCTCATAAATACAATGTAAAACTAACACATCTATCATAATAATTTTTAACATGTTTGATTGCTAATGCGTAAAAATAGTGTGACTTATAAAGTTATTCATCTTTGGACTAAATTTTAGCAAAGCTAGCTAAATTGACAAAACAACTATAGATATGGTGATGATAAATTAGGTTTTCAATACCCGAGGGCATTATTACTTCATTGCTTTTGCAATACTAACAAATAAAGCTAGTTCACTATTTATTAATCAAGACGAAATCAAATCATTATACCACTTTTTTACTAAATAATAAATACAAATGTTATTCAACACTTCAGTTAGTATCTAATCAATGCTTAATAATAAGCTAAAGGT
>NZ_LZGX01000110.1:0-2718 GCF_001690825.1 Gilliamella sp. Fer1-1 | reverse complement strand
TTTAAATGAATTTGGTGATTTTAAGTTGAAAAAAGTTTTTGAATATAACGTAATCTGGAATAATGGTAATGAAAAAAACTATAAAGACTCTAAAAAGTTAGTCAATAACACAGAATTTAAAAATATTGAATTTTTACAAATGAATTCAACCAAAGAATTCTATTTTAAAGTTTTAATATCTAAAGAGAGGAAAGGAGAAATTACGATCACGGGAGTTAACGTATATAGTAAAAAGAACGGCAAGTTAGTACAGACAATTAATAATATAAAAGGTTATGGTTTTTTTGCTTTTAATGCGATTCAAATAGGCGATTTTGATTTTGATGGTAATGAAAATGATTTTTTACTTGCTGATGGCGAAACACATGCGGCTAATGTCCCACAAACCTATTACATTTATGATGGATTGCAAAATAAATTTATTGATCCTAATTTAGAAGGATATACCATTCGTTTTGATTCAGAAAAAAAAATCGCGACTAGTACTAAAACTTGCGGTAATGAATTTATAGATCCAACAAGTATCACCATAAATAAAATGTATTATTTTAATGAAAACACTAAAAAATATAATTATTTAGATCAATATTGTATTGCTTATGATAATAAAAAGTTTTTTCAAAAAAAGTGTACTAAAAAAGTGTAAATACCCCAAACTTAGTACATAACTCACGTAGAAAATCATGCTGCTTGTTTTAGTGTTTTATACTCAATCGGTGTCATGTTATTTAATGCCTCATGCGGTCTTTCGGTGTTGAATACTGTCACAGACCGGCATTTACGTTGGGGCTTTCCTAAGTGTTTTAATCGAATCAGAAAACTGGGATATCGTTGGAATCATAAACGTGTTTATCGGGTGTATTGTGAGTTAAAACTGAATCTTAAAACAAAACGAAAACAACGAATTCCACCTCGGGAGCCAGAAAAGTTATTGGCTCCCAATAAACAAGGTGAATGTTGGTCAATGGATTTTATGAGTGACAGTAGTCGTAATCAACGTCGCTTTAGGACATTCAATGTCATCGATGACTTTAATCGTGAGGCGTTAGGTATTGATATTGCAGTAAGCTTACCAGCAGGAAGGATTACCCGTTACTTAGATAAACTGGCCGAATATCATGGATATCCATTAAAAATACGGGTCGATAATGGACCTGGATTTACAGGAAAAACCTTTACCAACTGGGCTAAATCACATGATATAACCATTGATTATATTCAGCCCGGTAGCCCATATCAAAATGGCTATATTGAACGATTTAATCGTACCTATCGCACTGAAGTGCTCGATTTATATCTATTTAATAATCTAGAACAAGCAAGGAGAATAACTGAAGAATGGTTAACGGTTTATAACACCGAAAGACCGCATGAGGCATTAAATAACATGACACCGATTGAGTATAAAACACTAAAACAAGCAGCATGATTTTCTACGTGAGTTGTGTACTAAGTTTGGGGTATTTACAGTAGCCACTATCGCAATTATCATCTTTGACGATAATGCGTTGCAAAAATGGTTAGATCGTTGCTGCTTTAGTAAAGATGCCAAACGTGATCAATGTAATGAGCTAACCAAGGATCTGAGTGCGTTTTTATCAAGCAGTTCAGGGGACATTTTAATGTATATAACCTATTTTTACGTAAAATATGTAGAAAAACATTGGTGAAATATTAACTTCATAATAAATATTATAACGTTATAATATATACGATAAATGTAATTAAAAGAAAAAGTGAATTGACAGTTACTGATTATTCGTTATCTGGTTTTAGGAAATTATCAATTAAGATTTATTGTTGTGAGCAAACGCCAATACTAAAAACTCTTGATAACGCGTTATTGTGGGCGTAATGCAGATAACGATTATGATGTTTTTTGGACTAGTGGAATAGCAAAAGATGAAAACAAAGCAATATTGGTTTACTTAAATCATATGAGTTTTAAATTGAAGCGTATTTTTTAAGTTGATAGCTAAATTGGTTGTACTAGGAATTGCGTCGGTGGCGGTTAATCGCATTAGCGGTTAAAAATGTATTGGAAAGTAAAAATAAACAGCTTGTAGTAGTAGCATCCCCCAAAAATTACTATTCTGGTTGTATCATATCCACAATTAAGCTAAAAGGTGAATCTTAGAATAAAAAATTACATATAAAGATCGAATGATTTATCAAGGCTAGATAGGGAATTGCTTTTTCAATCCAGAGAAGGGCGTTAACGTGATTTTTGAATAACGAAATGATCATCATAAGCTATTATAAAATAGCTAATTTTAATATGCTTATATGAGCTTAGTGGTAAAATAAGTGATTTGATGTATAGCTTTAAATTTTTTGTGATTAACATTTTTGCTTATTATTGTTGTTATGAGTGTATTATTTTATCCACATATGAAGTACATGATATTATCAATTTAAGCAATCAATATTTTGGATTTATTGGTTTCTTATAGCATTACTATTGGTGGTTATATTGGTATCTTTATAACATTAAAAGGCAATTATAAAATAAAGGCAAAAATGCTTAAGTAAAGATTTAAAGGCCTAAGCGGGGAAGACGTAAAAAATTAATGCAAGGCAATTGACCAATAAAAAGTTAGAAAATTAGGCCACCAAAAAAAGATTAAAATTGGTAAAAATTAACCTGTAACTAAATATTTATCAAATAATTATGATGCAAATTTTTACTATTAAAAAGAATATATAGGAAAAGTGTTA
>NZ_LZGX01000109.1:0-57511 GCF_001690825.1 Gilliamella sp. Fer1-1 | reverse complement strand
TAATAAACTTAAAATCATTTTTTTCATACATACCTCTAAAAATTTAACTAATTTAATGATTATCGGTAACTTAATTATAAATAAAATTTATTTTTCTTTACCAATTAAATTTTCTTTTATTGGCTCCAACAAATCACGAATCCAAAACAGTGTAATATCCTTATCTCTTTCTGTTAGATGTTCGGATTCTGTTATAACACGGATCAGTAATTCAGCTCTTTCTACTTTTTTTGCTTTTTCTAATTCATCCATATCCAATTCCCTTTTACTGTTTTTTTATGCAGTATATTTGCACGATAAATTTAAGCAAGAAAAATTTGAAAATTTGTGATTAATATCTAACCAACCAACTAAATATATAAAATATTATAAATTAATGAAGATTATGTACCATATAACGGCATAGACTCCTGAAAGTTTTTTACAGTTGTTATCAAATTTGGACTAAAAATCAAACTCAACAAAATCATTTTTAATCGGCTTTTTAAATCGGCTTGGCGAATTGCTAACGATGAGATGCACACCATCTAATGCGTTATCTAATTTTAACCACTGACTTTCACTAATTTTTATACTCTCTCGCAAATAAAGTCTATTAATAGTGAAATTATCATCGGGCAAGCCGATTATTTTTAATTGTTTTCTAATTTCTTCACGCTGATCGTCCTGCGGTGATTTTTTAACCTGCGTACAGTTATTGACAGAACTCCAAGGCGTGCGTGCCGCACGTTTTTTAAGGTCAAGGTCCTTGCTTGGTTTTTCTTTTTTAACTATTTTCCACTTAATCAGTCTGGTGCAAATAAACGAAGCTAGCCCTGACAGCGGTGAAAATACACCTTTTATTTTTTTAATGGTTTCCTCATATTGATTTAGTTCTTCTTCATAAGATAGCCTAACCTTTAAATCTTTACGCAAAACCATAGGGCCGCCTTGGTGGCTTGTATATGCTGCCCAGTCGCCAACATCTGCGGATGCTAAAACAGGATCAATAATTTTATCTTCTACTTTTTGATTTCTTAATCTGCGTAGCTCTCGCCAAACGGTAACAGGTGCACCGCCTAATTGTTGAAATTGGCGGATCTTCCAACGGCTTGCCCAGGCAGTTACCGCTTTGGCTGTTTCTTTTAAGTTTTCGCCAGTTTCATCATCTACTTCATTATCCAACGCATAACCATCAATATTTTTAGAAATATATTTAGCGATGTAGCCAGTTGCTGAGCCTTTTTCTTTATCGATCATGGTAAATTCAAAACGGTTTTTGGCCGCTCCTTTTTCTTGCCCGTCTTCATCCATGGCATAGATCCACATTACTTTAAACGCTGTTTGTAAATCTTCGGGACGCATAAAAACTAAAATATGCCAATGCGGTGTGCCATCGTGATGAGGTTCTGCAACACGGAAGCCAAAAAACTTAATATCCTCACGATTAAGCTTTGCTCGAATCCTTGACCATACTTTACACAAATAGGTTTGAGTTGCACGTGGATTATTACCTTGCCAATTTTCGACAAATCCACCTTTTGAATAGGCGCTGTGATATTTTGATGGGGCGGTCAATGTAATAAAAGCACCGATATAACCCATTTCATCAGCCAAATCTTCAAAACCACGCATACGAGTCATTAACTCAGCACGACGAATGGCAGGGTTAGCAATTGATTTATAGACTTGCAAATCAAGGGGTATTTGCTCGCCAGTTTCTTCATTTTCAATTGCCATTTGTTCTAAATATTTTTTATTGCGTCGCTTTTGCTCCTTCCATTCTGATTGGCAAGATTGACTAGCATACGGAGTAGCTTTCTTTTGTACTTGCCCAACTGCAATGGACAAATGTTCATGCTGAAAATCTCGGCGGTTTTTTAACTTGTTATACCACCAATCCTCATTGGTTAATTTTGTCAACGCTTTGACAATATTTTCATTTGTTAATTTTCCCTTTTTATAATCGGCAAAGTAGGGCGGTACGATATTGATGCCGTCAAGTTCATTTAAAACAGATTTATAAAGTTGATGCTCAAGCCCAAGCTGATTAACTTCATTGGCAGATAAACAAAACTCATGATCAGCTAGTAAGTATTGTATAAGTTTATCTATATAACGGGCTATTTCGACACTAAGTTCAGCAATTCGCGCTCTGCCAAATGTAGGCAAGTTCTCAAACTCAGCAGAAAATTCAATAGATAGTGCACTTGGTTTAATAAATTCATATTGTTTATTAACCAAATCAAGCCTTGATTTAATATTACCGCCAAGTGTTTTACGCAAAAATGTATTGGCGGCTTTTCGGCTTTTTGTTTGAAATAATTTGATGTATTTATTTGCAAAATAGCTACTTAAAAAGTCTGGCAAACCAGAAAAATAATTAGCTCTAAAATTATGATCTTCGGTATCTACTTGCCATAATTTTATTTCACTATATGAAAGCCCATTAGGCATTTTTGGTGATAATGCATGTGGATTAAATGGTGTTCTGATAACTTCTTTATTAGGTAAGAATTTCCCAACTTTTTCATAATAATCACGCATATCAGAAAGCAAGGCATATTTAGCCTTGTTACTGATTGATGGTAGGTTTTGCGTGATTGATGTCATGTTAATTTTTCTAATTTTGTATGCTATATTGTTCTAAAAACACATAACAAAAGGTAGCCAATATGGAAGATAAATACATTAAAGATGTTGCAATTAGTAAGCTTGATAGTGAAATAACCAAAATCATTGAACTAGTCGATGCAAGAGGTCTTGGCGGCAACCCAATGGTTATTGGAATACAAAATGAAGATGGTGTTGTATATCGAAAAATCATAACTTATGGCCTCGGTTCATATTTGGATTTAGTTCAAAGTATTGCTCGTTTGGGGCTTATCGATTTATATAAAGATGATTTAACCCCGCATAAATACGATAGTTTATTTATTCATCCCTAAAATAGTTTTTCTTAACTGGTCGCTTTCATCTGTGCGGCCATATTTATGTTCATATTTTGCAATATATTTAAGTTTGTCATTAGCTTGCGCTTTATTGCTTATTTGTTTGTTTTTCATGGTTTTTCATCCTTATTGTTAAAGCATATCCGGCGTTAACACGCCAATAATTTCTTTTGCGGGCTGACGATTGCCGTTTGCCGCAACTGACCGCGGGGCGTCGATTTCGTAGATTTCGAAATCACTAAAAATACCCCGCACTATTATGTTGTTACTGTTTGATACGATCGCAGTTGCTCCACGTCTAACGGCATGAACAAGCAAATCACGTAACAATTTAGTAACTGGGTAATTAAATTTATGAGGAGTGTAGCCGGTAAAAATATCGTTTTTAGTGCCAGAAATGTACGGCGGATCACAATAAATGACATCGCCCGCATCGGCCGTTTCGATCGCCGCTCTAAAATCTGCTGCTATTAATGTAGTTGGTCGGGAGATCAGCTTATTGCTAAATGCGATTAGTTCAGTTTTTGGAAAATAAACTTTTTTATATTTGCCGTACGGTACATTAAATTCGCCTTTCTGGTTATAACGGCAAATACCATTAAAGCAATGGCGATTTAAATAGATAAACTCCGCAGCACGATCTAACGTGAATGGTTGCGTTATATTGCAATTAAATCGGCAGCGAACCTCATAAAAATTGATGTCACTGTCAAATAATGATTGAGCCGTATTTATTAATCCCGCTAAATCATCACGCAACCAATGATAAACATTAATTAAATCACGGTTTTTATCAGCTAATACATAGCTATCATAATTTGTATTAATAAACACATTACCCGCACCGACAAATGGCTCTATTAGTCTCTTGCCGCTTGGCAAGTGAGGTAATAACTGAGGAATAAGCCGACCCTTACCGCCGACCCATTTTAAAAAGGACTTGTCTACACGCATTTTTATTCCTAAAAATTAATTATGATTTAACGAAATCCAAACCTAATAGTAGTTACGCAGTCGTCAACTTCCGAGCTATGTAACTTATCAACCTCGCAAATGACTACTGCGTCATCGCACGTGATAGTGAATGTGTCACCGATCTCCAATGCCTCGGACTCGCTTTTTAAAACGCTAATCACCCGAACGCCATAAACAGCAATCAACTCAAACAGTTGGGCGTCCACGTAAAAATTCTTGTACGCAGCGTGTATAAATTTTTCAAACATTCATTTTTCTCCCTCTACCTACATTTTTTAATTCTTCTAACTGTTGACAATCAAAACACAAACTGCAACCCGGCACAGCTTCACGTCTTGCCTCTGGTATTGGCTCGCCACATTCACAGCAATAAAGTGATGATTTGCCGGTGTAAACTTTTCTTTTTGCAATCAAGTTATCAAGCTCTAATTGAGCAATGTCATTGGCTCGGTCGATAACATCACGCATCAGATCTGATTCTCATAATGCTGATTGCGTATTGCTTCCGCCTCTTGTTCTAACAGCTCCGCCGACTCGGTGGGTGTTAGATAATTAGTGCGGATATGTACCGCCAAACGCTCAAGCTTTGCGGTAAATACATCGCACAACCCTGATTTAGTTTCTTCTTTTGCTTGATTTAGAGCCTGCAATAACGCATCTCCCGATAATGTTGTCATGTTCATTTATGCCACCTTTTTAGTTTCTTTCTTAAAATCCTGTTCTTCACATAGTGCGAATGCATCGATAATTGCTTGCAACCGACGTAAACCCTTTTTCAGATCTTCAATTTCGTTATCTGTTAAATTGTCGTAATTCATTTCCCAAGTGTGAGTAAATTGACTATCTACGTTATAAATCGTTGTTGTGCGCGGCTCGATGCCTGATGCGTTCAGCAGTAAACGTTTTTGCCCAGGCTTTAAATTGTTAAAAGCAGAACGGGCTAAACTGCGCTTATTGCTTAATATTTGGTGAAACTCACGCAATAGACTGCGTGGTTCTATAGTTTGATTATTTTGCATTGTGTTCATGTAACCCCCTCCCCCTGCAATGTCCAGGATTGAGTGCGCCTAGGCTCACTTAATTAGCCATTAACTTTTTATGCAACTTAATTACTTTACCGTTCGACTTCTCAACCCAGCCTTTCTGGTTATGTTGATTGATTTTGATATAAATTGTTTTCGAAACGCCGGCGCATTTCGGGCTTAAATAGACTGCATAGCTCATTGTTTATTCCTCTTTAATATTTAACTCAGGGTTAAACGCTTTAGCGCCCTCAAGGGTTAAAGCCACCATATTGATAAAGGTTGATGAACGGTCGTACTTGCCTGTGATTTGTTTTTTGCGGATAGGTAATTTGCCTTCACTAATGTATTTTTTTACCGTGCGTGGATTCATGCCTGATACACGGGCAAATTCATCAACAGTGACATAAGGCGCTGAAATAGCTATTGATATTCTTGGCGTCATAGTGCATTATTCCTATTTTTGTGTTTATGTATGTTTATATATGAGAAATCTCTATTTGAGTTAAATATAATCTCTATTAAGTAGAGAGTCAATGTTTTTTTCTAACTTAAAGGAAGAATATGGGTATAAATTTTGAAAGTGGTGGTGGGAAAGTAATAGACCGAATAATAAAATCGTACGGTTTTAAAACTAAATTAGATTTATGTAGACACCTAAATATCAGTTCAGGCACCTTGTCTATGAGATACAAAAGAGATTTTTTCCCTTCTGATTTGGTTGTGCGATGCATGGATGAAACAGGAGCAACATTAGAATGGTTGGCGAATGGTCAAGGTGAATTTTTACCGAATGAAAAACCAAAAGAAGCCGTTCTAACAGATGAAATGTTAGAAAAATTGGAACGACTGGCCAACCTGAAAGAAAAGGGTGCAATAACCGATCAAGAGTTTAACGAATTAAAGGCTAAATTGATTTGACAGGAGATTAAAGGATGAAAAACAATCATCTATTTTCAGATAAAAAACTGTTTTTATTTATGATTGTTTGTTTCTTTACACTTGTGTTTTCTATTTCATTGGCAACTAATTACGACGAAAAATCTATAATGTTAGGTCTTTTTATTGTCGTTTTATTTTTCTTTTCAGCTTTAGGGTTTTTAGTATCTTTTTTGTTTTTGACCGTAAAAAAATTAATAACAAGCACCAACAAAGTGGTTTTAAAATTTAGTGGCTTTAGTTTCTTAATTTTTTGTACATCAATTCTTTTCGTTGTATTTGTTGATAAAGATAATAATAAATTTTCATTGTTGTTGCCATCATTTGCAATTGTTATCTCTTTTTTTTCCTCAATAACATCTGCCCTTTTCGTAGCAATACGCTTTATTTTATTCAAGTTAATATCAAAAATTAATATTTCAAATTCTATACAGGTAGAAAAAGGCAATGATTCCCCAAAAATTACTGAACAAAAAGATACAACAAGTTCAGATACGATCAATTTTGGCACAGCAAAATTATCTAAAAGCTCACCTGAAAAAATTCTAAAATCCAAAGTTAAAAAAGCAATTAAAGCTGACGCAAAAAAAGAAAAAAAACAGAATCCAGTCAGAAGTATTTCTTACATTCCTCCAACTGAAGAAGAAAAAGAGAAAAAAGCTAAAGAACGTGATCGATATTTAAAAGATAATTTTGAATCTAAACTAAAAACCTTGTGGGTAGGTTCAAAAGATATTGAGTTTTCTTATTCTGATGCAAATGATGATATTAGCTATCGTCTTTTAAATTTAAATAAGGTATTGATTAACCAACATAGTGAAATCTATTTTTCTGGTATTTGTGCCGTTCGTGATGAAATCCGAACATTTAAGGTAGATCGTATTATATCCACCATTGAGTACAATTATCATGATTATAGTATTAAACAGTTTTTAACCCAAGTTTTACAAATTAGCAATAATGCTGGAAGTTCAAGAAAAAAAAGTAAAGCTAAAAAAGAAACGTTTGATGTCCATTTTACAGGGTTTAAGCAATCTGATAAAAAACGATTAATCGAACTAGCAGAAGAAAAAGATCTAACAGTAAGAAAAAGTGTTACTCAAAACTTGCAAATATTGTGCATAGGTTATAATGCTAGCCAAAACAAAATTGAAAAAGCACAAGAAATGGGAATTAGCATCATGAATGAAAGCGACTTCTTAAACTTTTTAGAAACTGGTGAGATATTATTAGGGGAGTGATTAAAAAAGTTTTGTCTAATAATCGGTGAAAAATTTAATGTATTAAAAGTTAACTTGATAAAAATTAAGGAATAGGAGATAAAATATGAAAAAAGTATTTAAAACAGTTCTATCACTTGCATTATTCTTGTTATTTTCTTCAATGAGCTATGCTAGCCCCAACGGCGTGGCGAGAGAGCTGGCTCGAATTGCTAAACAACAAATCCAAAAACAATATGGCCAATTTCCAATAAAAATAAACGATGAAACATCATTAGCAAATATCACTGCTGATGGACAATATATTATTTATGATTATCTTTATAACGATAACAGTAAAAAGTACACACCAGAGATGTTTGCCTTATATGTGCAAATGATTTTCGACAAAAGAGCCTGTGAAAATAATGACTTTGTATCATTATTTCGAAATAACGATCTTCAATTTGTGTATCGCTATACATTTAATGATAAAAAAACCATGTTCGTATCTTTTCGAATTGATGAGGTTTGTGATTAAAAACGATTTTAATGATTTAGTTAATTCAATAATAAAAATTATTAAAGTAGATATGATATGAAGAAATTTGTTTTTAGTAAACATAAAAAACATTGGCTACGCCGTTTATTAAAAAAGACAAGTCGGCGTTGGATTTCAGTTGAAAAAAAACATTTAAAAAATAGCTCTAATAGCAAGCCTCATTATCATAATGCAAAAATAAAAGGCTCGAAATACTTGAACTCTATTGTGACTATTAGCGCGCCTAAAGTAATGAGTTTAAGGCATGGGAAAATGCAACCACTTGTGATGAGTTTTATAGAGGCTCTAGAAAAGCTTAGTAAAAAATGCGCAATAACTAAAGATAAGATTTTGATCAACTTTAGCGCAACATCAAAAATTCATCCAGATGCTTGTGTTCTTTTGATTGCAACCGTAGATAATATTAGACATTTATATCCACAATTACGGTTTAAGGTAAGAAAACCTATAAAAAACCCCAGTTCAATTTTTGATCCTCATGCAATATTATGCCACTTAGGTTTTTATAAATTACTAGGTTTAAACTATAATGCGGATTGTTCTAGCAAGTATGTCAAATGTTGGCAGTATGTTAGTAGTGATGAAACAGAAGGAGCAATTACAAAACCATTAGTTGAAGAATTAATAAAAATGGGAGTTGATACAAGAGGAATGTATAAAAGTTATATGGAAGCAATTGCTAATGCGATTGAACATGCATATATGGATGAAATTAAACTACCAAATGAAAATCAGCTAAAAAAATGGTGGATGATATTAGCTAGAATTGATAATGAATTACAATTATACGTTTGTGACAAAGGTCATGGTATACCTAATACATTAAAATTGACTCAGAGTGAACATATCTTTAAATTGCTAGTTGGGAAAGTTAAAGGACTTTTAGAGTTAAATAAAGATTGTCTATATATTAAAGCATCAATGCTTGTAAAAGAAACGAAAAAAGAAGTCGCTAGAGAGACAAGGACAGAATTATCTTATAGAGGAAAAGGTAAAGATGATATAAAATCATTTATTGATAAAACAGAAGGGAGTGAGCTTGTTGTTCATTCTAATAGAGGTGTTTTTATTTATAAAGGAAAAGAGGCAATAGCAGGTAGTTGCTATAATAATCCTGCGTCAATTAATGGAACCATTCTCCAGTGGTCAATGCCAATACAGGAATAATTAATTATGAATAAGATATTATATGTTAAAGATTTTAGTACCTTTCCAGGAGCTAGATATAAGAGATTAGGACCAGCAAGTGGTGAGGAATTTAGGGATGATGTTCTAATACCTGCTTTAAAACAAAATTCCCAAATTTTAATTAATTTTGATGGGGTTGTCGGTTATGGATCTTCTTTTTTAGAAGAAGTATTTGGTGGGCTTATTAGGAAAGGAATTGATAAGAATATCGTATTAAATTTAGTTAAAACTCTTATTTCAAATGATGACGCACTTCTTAAAGAGGAAATTCAAGGATATGTAAATGATGCAATTAAAGAAAAACATATGATAGGTAATTAAAATAATGACCGCTTCTGATTATATTTCATTAACTTCTTTATTTTTCACTTTATTGGGAATTCCTATAGGGTATTATTTAGGGTGCCGAAGTGCTAGGCATGCAAAATATAATGAATTAATTGATAATTTAGAAAATATAAATCAAAAGGTACTTGAATTATTTTTAGATATTTATCACAGAAATAATTTTGAGATTAGTGACTATCATTTGATGGTTGCTTACCATAAAAAAATTCAACGACATAGTTATGAGCTCAAGGTTATTGGTAAATTTAAGGAGTTTTCTGATTTAAATCGGTTATTACTAGAACTAAAAAAAATTCTAACAAATAAATTATTTTCTGAAAAATTAGATGTAAAACAACAAGCTCTTAGCGAGTTAGTAATTAAATTGGATGCAATAAACTGTTTATATCCCAAAAAATTTTTTTAGTAGTAAAAAACAAGAATTTTTAATTTATATCACATACATATTTGTGTTTTTTGTATCTAAATTATGGCAATTAGAAAACAACAATCAGGGAAATGGCTATTCGAAAAATACCTTGAGGGCGGTCGTAGAGTTCGTAAAACTTTCGCCACCAAAGGAGAGGCGTTAGCTTACGAAAATTATTTAGAAGAGCAAACTAACCAAAAGCCTTGGTTGGGTGAAAAGATTGATAAACGCCATTTATCAGATTTAATTAACAGTTGGTATTCATTACATGGGCAAACGCTTAAAGATGGTGAAAAACGCCTAAAAGCCATGTTATTTGCTGATGATTGTATAGGTCATCCACTTGCTACCGATTTCACGTCCAAACAGTTTACTAACTATCGTCAAAAACGCATTGATGGTGAGATATTTAGAACCGATCGCATTAAAAATGTTGCCCCTCGAACCATGAACCTTGAGTTAACTTATTTTAAAGCAATGTTTAATGAGTTGATCAGGCTAGGGGAATGGCAACATAACAATCCACTTGAACGAATACGTCCATTTAAAACCGATGAGCAAGAAATGGCTTATCTAACAAAAGAGCAAATTCATGAACTCCTATTATCTTGTGAGCAAAGCACCGCCACCGATTTAACCATTATTGTTAAAATTTGCCTAGCAACAGGAGCAAGGTGGAGCGAAGCCGAAAGTCTAAAGGGCGCACAAGTTAAAGGTGGAAAAATCACCTACATTAACACCAAAGGCAAACGTAATCGTACCATTCCAATTAGCGACAAACTCTTTAACGAAATTCCCAAAAAGAATGGTGGCTTATTTACCCCCTGTTATTCAGCGTTCCGCTCGGCAATCGATCGTGCAGGAATAGAATTACCCGAACGACAATTAACCCACGTATTACGTCATACTTTTGCAAGTCATTTTATGATGAATGGTGGAAACATTTTAGTTTTACAAAAAATCCTCGGCCACACCGATATCAAAATGACCATGCGCTACGCACATTTTGCACCTGATCACTTTGAGGATGCGGTAAGGTTGAATCCATTAAATGACTAAGAGGAAATTGAATGAAATTATTAAATATATTTAAAAAAATTGAATTAGAAAATTATTATAAGAAAAATAAGCGTAAGCCAAAACTAAAACTAAAACTTAATTTAAAACAAATAATATTATCATTCATCATTCAACATCTATCACTCGTAATAGCCGTTATTTTATATGCGATTGCAATAATAACATCATTAATAAATAAAGATTCTCTTTACCCATTTTGGTTATTATTAATATCTCTTCTATTGATTCATTTTAATTACTCTCAATTTATATATAGAAGTTTTAAAAAAGATATTAAAAGTTTTACTTTACCTGTAAATCATTCAATTAATTTTAATGTGAAGGGTAACTACGTCATAGATAAAAAGTATTTAAAAGCTCTTATATCATTAGATATGGAACAATTGAAATTTGGTTATTTAGAATTAAATCATGAATATGAATGCCTAAAAAGGAGAATTAACTTAGTACTTGGACCACTAGATAAGTTGGGGATATTTCCAGGTATTGTATCTTTACTTGGTCTATTACCTCAAGTTAAAGCGATTTCTTGGCAATGGATTGAAATAATTCCTTATTCGTACGGCGGGTTAATGATTTTAGGTTTGTTTTTTTATAACAATCTTGATAAGTATGAAAGAATGCTAGCTTTAATAAAATTAGCTATTGAACTTAAAGAAGAGACTAATTAATTGGCGATAAAATGGCGGTTGACTATATCCTTATATAGCTAAATGTGTTAATATAGATATTGTTAACTGCTTGATTTAATTGTAAGTTATTGATTTTTAATGCTACTTTAAAGAACTCATAATCGATTGGTCACTGGTTCAAGTCCAGTAGGGGCCACCATTATATGATTTATCTACTTTTTATATTTAATAAACAAGGGCGTTTATGACTATGCCACTAAATATTATTGATATGTTTTTATTATCGCTGATTGTTTTTTGGTGGGTGTATTTGGCTGTTTTTGTATTGAGTATAATTATCGTTTTTGCATGTAAAAATAAATTTTTAAAGTTTATCTGTACAATATTAGCAATAGTACTATTTTGCAGTTATATTTCTCTTTATTATCTTTCGTCGTTTTATACTTATTTTAAGTTTTTTTGATAAGCATTTATGTCCCTTGAAGAAATAACAGTTTTAGCCTTATTGAGTTGTTATCCTTTTCTTCTTGCAATTATCTGTTTAGTTGAATTATTTCTAACTTTTAGCCTCTTAGAAACTCAGATTTAGCTTTCTGTCTCATTATGTTGCGCTTGCCATTAACAAAAAAATGGCTTTTAATAAAGCGATTTAATACAGATAAAACATCGTTTTTCACCGCTTGCTATGTTAATTTTGTTTAATGAGCTGATATTTTTCTGTATTCAAATCTGATTTTGCATTTTTCGGGAAATAGTTTATAGCTTGTCACTCGACTAATCTTTTACTACGAGTGAAAATTAGTTATAGGCTTAATGAATTTCTTGTAATTCACTCGTGCTGCATTTAAATACAATTTGAGGATTATCGAATTGATCTTTTGAACTAGTCATCCAGCAGCTTTTCATTGATGGATCGATTTTCTTTATTAATTGCACTTCGTCGCTATTATAGCCACAGCTAATCCAGTTACCCTCTTTATCATAAATGGTATTAACACTCCAAGTCGACTCATATTTTTTGCCATCAATAATACCTACTTCAGGTTTTAATTGAATTAATTTAACAGGTTTATCGGAATAAATACCTGCGGCATTAAGTACTTTACGCTCATTTCTTTTTTCTGAAACTTCCCAACCGTCAGGAACACTATCAATATCAAATTGAGCAGATTTAACTTTCACCGCTATTGGACAAGTAATTTCATAGGCATTAGCAGTGTGCAAAGCGCCAATTAAAACCAAAGAGGCAACACCTATCTTTAGTATTTTTTCCATTGATAAATCCTTATTAAAATATTGGCATAAATCATCATTTAATTTTATGTTAGATTGCAATTATGCAAAGATCATAAGTGTTGTCAAGCATATAGAATTTAACTCTATAATTATGTATGGTAATTGTTATGGGCATAAGCATAGGAACAAGTAAGATAAAATTTACAATATTTTGGAATGGCAACTCATTTGCAAACAAAAAATTAAGAGAGAAGCGATTTGTTAAATTCTACAGGAGGAGAATAGCCTGACAATACGAACCTAATTTCTTAATGCCCTCTAAGTAGTTATATAAGGTAACCAGAATAACGATATTGGTTTGCATTTAGGATGCCATTTCCCATTTGCAACTGTTTAAGCTTTTTGTGTAATGCAAACAGATTATTTTCTTCTGGTTGTGATGATCTGTAGGTTTGAATGAGACACTTTGCTTGATTTATTTAGTGATCTAAAGTGCAGATCATATTCTCCGGCTAAATTACTGTGTGATTTTTTTTGCAGATAAAGTTTAACCATTTTTGATTTTACCTTATCCTGATCCTTAAAAAAATTGTATGATATCTAATAATTTTTAACAAAAAATGGATAAGCAAGGATAAAAGTAAGGTGCTAAAAGTAAATAATCAGGCTATTAAGACTCTATATGGTGAAGTATATGGAAGAGATGCCTTTATTCTAAAAAATGTCATATTAGATATGTATCCTCTGGAACTAGAGGTAGTAACTTCTCTTGATTTATCTTTTTGTCAATTAAATAATGGGCTAAGTGGTGAAGTTTTAGTTTATTTTAAGTTCAAAGATATAAAAAGTTTAACGATTACGATGATTGATGAATCAAAATATCAACTGGTAAAAAAATCTTGTTTTGATAAAGTATTTGATACCGAATGTGATGAACATTATATCTTAAGTACTTATGATCATGTGTTTGATGTAATTGGTCAATGTGAAGTATGTTATAAGTAGTTATGAACGTTTAGGATGGCGTTTAAATCGTTCAGCTTTACTTATCTGCTATTTATTTGATAAAGCTAGTATGTTTAGATTTAATTGCGATTTTTTACTCAGTTTTATTTTGGGCTCTACAATAAATAATAGTTGTAGAGAATTAAAAATAGTAAACGTTTTTGTAATTGAGAAAAAGATCTATCCCATTATCCAAATAAAGTAATCAATAAGCTATGGTCACTTTCTACTTAATTCTAACCAACTTTACAAGTTTATTTATATGAGAAAAATTATTGCTATTATACACTATGTGATTTACTTAGCCGGTATGTTTATCTTATTAGTTATGGGTTCTAGCAAATACGATTGGATGCAAGAAATGGATAATACCATGACTAAATTGCCAAAAGATAGCTCTGGTAATATAGGTCTAGTAATGGCAATCTTGGGGCTAATACTAGTTATAATGCAGGCTTTTCGTTTCAAACTGACTCACAGCCATGTTGAAAGGAAAATGATTGTTGTGCTAACGTTACTTGGATCCATTATTGGGTTGATTATATGTAGTTGATGACTAATTTGCTGGAATTCGCAATAATCTAAAGATTGAAAAATGTAGTAGAGCAAACTTTTACCTTAACATAACAAAATACTAACCTTTGGGTAGTAAACTGCTGGGTGCTTTTAGATGGATAATCTTTTAATCAAAAATTTACTTTCCGCTATTGAAAAAGGTAAAGTCAGGGGATGTGATGAAATAAAGGAAATAAATGGAGAGCGCTATTTTTTTCAATATGCATTGAAAAAGAAAAGCGGATTTTATAGCACTTACCTTTTTTATATCATTGAAAGTAAGATGGACGTTATAGAGGATTATGGCATTGAGCAAATTAAACAATTCTCTGATATTATTGATGCTGTTAATTATTTTAAATCACTTGGTGTTAATATTGAGCAATTTTCGTCGATAAAAGGAAATTTGCCTTTTTAATCAAAATCAAAAATAGTAATAGAGTAGTGTTGTTATTATCATGTAGATCTATACCTTTACTGTTGAAATAGCTAAAATAAAGCTTTAGATATCGCAAATTATTGCCCGAAAGCTTAGCGTTGCATTTATATTTAGATGGCTAGTTTTTAGTGTATTATGATTCAATGTCTTTTCAATAAATAAATTTTAAAGTTAATAATTCAGCCTTCACTAAGAATAAATATTTTCAAAAATCATTCCAAATATGAAAAACACCGTGCTTCATATAAAGTCACATTTTATTGCGTATTTTAATATTTGGCTTTATATTATGTCTCTAGTAACTCTATTTTAGTTTTTCGCTAATCATTTATAAGCACAATTTTATGCATAAAAAACGCCTTTCTTTGATTGTAGCAATCATGGCTGTTATTGCCATGGTTATAATTATATATTTTGTAAATCAACCTAATACCATTATATTACAAGGTGAGGTTGAATCTAACCGTGTTGATGTGGCGGCTAGAGTACAAGGTCGAGTTATTCAATTTAATTATGATGTTGGAGATAATGTTAAACAGGGTGATATTCTTCTTAATCTTTCAAATCCAGCATTATTAGCGCAGTTAGCGACATCTGAAGCCCAATTAAAAGTGGCAATGGCAAGTCGAGATAATACTTATAGTACTAGACCAGAAACAATTGATCTGCAAAAAGCACAGTTAGATAAAGCGAAATCTGATTTATTATTAGCGCAAACCAGTTATGAGCGAATTAATCGCTTAGTTAAAAATGGAACGGTTTCCAAACAAAATTACGATGAATCGTTTAACCAATATCAAGCGGCTATTAAAGCACATGAGGCAGCTAAAGCTAACCTAGCATTAGCCGAAAATGGTAGCAGTGTAGAACAGAAAAAATTAGCCGATGTACAGGTTGAACAATCAAAGGCAGCGCTTGAGCAAGTCAACGCTGATGTAAATGAATTAACTTTAGTTTCTCCAATTAATGGTCAAATTACAACTCGTGTTGCCGAAGTAGGGCAATTATATAGCCCTGGAACTCCACTTTATTCTATCATTGATTTGAATGATATTTGGTTTACCTTTAATATTCGTGAAGATTTATTAGGCGATCTTAAAGTCGGTGATACGTTCAAGGTAAAGGTACCAGCATTAAATAATCAAGTCATTGATGTTAAAGTAACTGTCTTAAATGCTTTAGGACAATATGCCAATTGGCAAGCGACTAAAGCGACGGGTGACTTTGATTTAAAAACCTTTGAAATGCGCGCCAAACCAATTAATCAAGTGTCTGGTCTCCGTCCTGGAATGAGCGTTACCACCAAATGGCAATCTCGTTAACATAATAATGTGGAGATTTTACACAAAAGGGAACGGCATTAATGGCTAATTCGCTATTAAAAGTGATTATATGGGAACTGCATAAATTAATTAAACAGCGTTTTTTGTTTTTGTTGGTTTTCATCTATCCTTTATTGTTTATTTTTTTGTTTTTTTATATGTACCATGCAGGAGTGATTACTCAGGTACCAATAGCTGTTGTTGATCAGGATACAACATCATCATCACGTCTATTGATTCAACAAGTTGCCGCTTCACCTCAGTTACAGGTTGCTGAACGCTACCAAGATCTTTCATCTGCTAAGCATGCCTTGATTAAAGGTGATGTTTATGCGGTACTTTTTATTCAACCTAAATTTGAAAAAGATCTTATTGCAGGCCATCAACCAGAAGTAGTGGCTTTTTATAATAATCAGTATATGTCGGCAGGCACGATTATTTTTCGAGCGATGAGCTCTGCGTTAAAAACAGCTAATAGTCAAATAGTATTGCAACAACTACAAGAAAAAGGGGTTGCTGCGCCAGTTGCGCAAAAACAAATGCAAACTGTTCCAACGAGTTTACATCCATTATATAACCCAACATTAAATTACTTGTATACCTTGATTAGTGGCATAATTCCTACCATTTTGCAGATAATTATTATGCTAGCAATGGTTACTAGTGTTACCCGAGATCGGTTTGATGTAACAAGTTATCAAAAAATATTCCAATTCGCTAATCATAATATTTTTATTTTTTTATTGGGGCGAATCTTTCCTTATTTTTGCTATTTTTTATTTTGCCTGATTTTATTTGATACAATTTTAATAATTTATTTTAATTTACCGCTCAATGGGCAGTTTATGTTGCTTTTGATTGGTGATATAGGATTTATTTTAACATCTTGTTTATACGGCATTTTTTTTGGTTTGACAGGCTCAACATTGGCGCAAGCTTATGGTACTGCAAGTTTAGTTGCATCACCAGGTTTTGGTTTTACAGGACTTATTTTTCCTCGTATTGCGATGAACATTTTTGCTTCTATTTGGGGCGCTTTATTACCCGTGACATGGTACATACAAATTCGGCTAGATCAAACACTTAGAGCTCCAAATATGATAACATCATTAGAGCCATTTTTTTATTTATTGATTCAATTTAGTGTTATGGCAATTCTGATCTCTTTTCATTTACGAAAGATTCGTAGGCGGTTAATATGATTAAATCTTTGCTATTAATTTCCTATGACGAATTAAAGCGTATTTTCCAAACTAAGGCGATCGCAAGTGTCATGTTTATTGGGATCTTTCTTTATTTCTTCTTTTATCCGCAACCTTATTTACATGAAGCGATAAGAGATGTACCAATTGCTGTGATCGACCAAGATAATACCAATTATAGTCGAGAGCTAATAAGGCAAATGGATGCGAATAAATCGATAAAAATAGATTTACATATTGCGGATTTGCAAACGGCTAAATCACTTATTGAGCAACGTAAAATCTATGGGGCATTACTTATCCCATATCGCTTTCAGCAGCATATCTTAGAAGGGACTCCTAGTCCTATTATATATTATGGTGATGCAAGCTATATTTTAATTTATAGTAATGTTGCAACAGCTATTAATACTGTTGCTGGTGATTTTGGTGCTAAAATTTCAATTTCACGGAAAATAGCACAAGGCACAGATCCTGCGATAGCCACTAATAATACCGCACCTTTTAATACGCAGTTAATTAGTTTATTTAATCCACAATCGGGGTATGCGACGTATATTATTCCTGCTGCTTTTATTTTGATTTTATACCAAACATTACTTATTGGTAGCACGTTGTGTCGTTTATTTAGTAAAAATTCAGAATTTGAAATAAAGTTTATTCAGCAGCAAAGTCACGCAGCATCATCTGCATTACTATTACTTTCTGGTAAGTTATTAACTTATTTAGCGCTTTATTTGATCTATTTTATTATTTATACCGTATTTGCTAACTATTGGTATGATTTACCAAGGCTAGGTCACGTTTTAGTTTCTTTATCATTTATAATTCCCTTTATTTTGTCTACGGCATTATTCGGTAAAGTTGTATCGCATTTTGTTCATACAGTCAGCGATGTGTTTTGCTTAATTATACCGTCAAGTATGATTATATTTTTTATGACAGGATTGTCTTGGCCCAAAGAATTAATGCCTTATTTGTTTCATCTGATTGGCGATATATTTCCAGCCGTTCCCGCTATAGTCGGTTCGGTAAAAATTAATCAAATGGGCGCAAACTTTTCCGAATTTAGCCAACAATATTGGCATTTATGGATATTAACTATTGTCTATTTCTGTATCGCTTTTATTTTAGAAAAGCGGTACGTGCAAAAGGCAATGATAGCAAATGCTAGTAAAGAAAGTTAAATACTGTCATATATCCGTTTTATCATATTTATTTGACGTATTAACAAAATTGATTTAACTATTTTTATTATATTTTGTAAAAAATATTCAGCTTTCTATACCATTTGGTTATTTACAAATAATCTATTATTGCAATTTTTTTAAATTATTTGTGGTCATATCAATTAATTTGTTTTTTGGCAAAATCTTTTAAGTAAATTATACATTTCAATATAAAGATTTAACTATTGATCTTGTGTCGCAATATATATATCTATATCATAGCGCGCCATAAAGACTTTATTCATCAAAATAACAAATAAAAGAGTCCTCATGTTAATCAATGCTAAAAATATTCTAGAAAAATTAAATCCACATAATAAAGTAAATTACGATTCTGTATTAAAAGAGGTGATAGCTCATTGGCAATCTAAATCGGTGCGGCCTAAATTATTGATTCATAGTTGCTGTGCACCTTGTAGTACCTATGTTTTAGAGTACTTAGCGCAGTACGCAGATATTACCATTTATTTTGCTAATTCAAACATTCATCCTCGAGTTGAATATGAGCATCGTAGTATGGTACAACAAAAATTTATTGCTGATTTTAATCAAAAAACAGGTAATAACGTACAATTTTTAGAAGCACCTTATCAGCCAGCAGAATTTATTAAGAAAGTTAGCCATTTACGTGATGCTCCAGAAGGTGGTGAGCGTTGTCATATTTGTTACAAAATGCGTTTAGACTTAGCTGCGATTAAAGCCCAAGAATTGGGATTTGATTATTTTGCTAGTGCATTAACGCTTAGTCCTAAAAAAAATAGTCAAAAAATTAATGATCTTGGATTTGAAATTCAAGAGCTTTTTTCAGTAAATTATCTTCCTTCTGATTTTAAAAAGAATAATGGTTATAAGCGTTCGGTTGAACTTTGCAAAGAGTATGATGTATATCGGCAATGTTATTGTGGTTGCATTTTTGCTGCCAAAGCGCAAGGTGTTGATTTAAAAAATGTGATAGCTATCGCTAAGCAAGGATTAGAAAAGGGGATTTAGCTATTTGATTAGATTATTAAAAATAAACTGAAAGTATGATTAGTTCATTAAAGCCCATATGGCTAAATTGAATTAATCATTATATAGTCACAATATTATGGTATAGTTTATAAAAATTAATCGTAGTTATGCATTTATAATAAGGATTAGTCGTGTTGTCGATTTATCAATTAAAACCTAAATTCCAAGCATTTCTTCGACCTTATGCCGATTATCTTTATAGTGCCAATATAACCGCTAATCAGGTAACACTAATGGCGTGTTTTGGATCAATTTTAATCGCTTTTATTGTTGGTCGATTTGCCGCTTATCAATGGATTTTTGGTCTTATTCCAATATGGATGTTTATCCGTATGGCGCTTAATGCTATTGACGGTATGTTAGCAAGAGAATATAACCAAAAATCAAATTTAGGGGCTTATTTGAATGAGATTTGTGATGTGGTTTCGGATTGTGCGTTGCTATTAATCTTTACGCAAATAAATCAAGTCGATACCAGTTTGGTGATAGTCATTGTTTTGTTATCATTTTTAACGGAGTATGTTGGCGTGTTAGGTCTGATGGTTGGTTGCGCTCGACGTTATGATGGACCAATGGGTAAAAGTGATCGTGCTTTTGCGTTTAGTCTAATTAGTTTGGGGATTGCTACCTATTTATTGCCGCTTGATTGGCTCAATATACTATTGTTGCTTATTACCTTTTTGCTATTAATTACTGTGATTAATAGAGTCAGAAAGGGATTACAAGAATCAAAAAATAACAAGGTATAAGTTATGCGTGAACAGCAAGAAAAAACATTTATTAGTCATGATGGCTGTCAATTATTTTACCGTTATTGGCCAGCAGTTGATAGTGACAGCAATGCTAAGCCTTCGCGAGCAATTGTTCTTTTTCATCGTGGTCATGAACACTCTGGGCGAGTTGCTCATCTAGCTGATGAGTTAAATCTACCCAATTATCAAATTTTTGCTTGGGATGCGAGAGGTAATGGGCAATCGGAGGGTGAACGTGGTGATGCTCCTAATTTTGCGACTTTAATTAAAGATGCAAACTGTTTTATTGAGCATATTATGCATGAGTATGATATATGCCAAGAAGATATTGCTATTATAGCCCAAAGTGTAGGGGCGGTTATCGCTTCAGCATGGGTACATGATTATGTGCCAAATATTCGTGCCTTAGTACTTGGTTCGCCAGCTTTTGACATAAAATTATATGTACCATTAGCTGTGCCAGGTTTAAAATTACTGTATAACTTGAAAGGTAACTTTTTTGTTAATAGTTATGTAAAACCTAAATTGCTGACACATGATGCTGAGCGAGCACAATCTTTCACAGAAGATCCATTAATAACACGACCAATATCAGTACGCTTACTTTTGGATTTATATGCAGTGTCCGATCGCATTGTTAAAGATGCAAATGCGATAACGGTACCAACACAGTTATTAGTTTCTGGTTCAGATTATGTCGTTAAGCGTAAACAACAAAAACTGTTTTACAATAATTTAGGTACAGAACAAAAAGAATTTCATATATTACCTGGGTTTTATCATGATACTTTTGGTGAAAAAGATCGTAAATTAGCAATTGATTATGCAAGACGATTTATTATTGGTTGTTTTGCTAATCAACCATGCGTGCCATTATTAACCAATGCTGATTTAATGGGATACACAAGGCAAGAGGCTGATAATTTAACATTGCCGCCATCAGGTTGGATTAAGCCTTTATATTGGCGATTTATTAAAGCTAATTTAAAATATGCGAGTAAACTCTCAGATGGGATCAAACTAGGGTTTGATACTGGATTTGATTCGGGCAGCACACTTGATTATGTTTATCGTAATGAACCATCAGGAACATCAAAACTAGGACGTTTTTTTGATTATATCTATCTTCAATCGATTGGTTGGCGAGGCATTCGGCAACGTAAAGAACATCTTGAAGAACTATTAAAATTAGCTATCAATAAATTACACGAACAGAACCATTCTGTGAATATTGTTGATATAGCAGCAGGGCACGGGCGTTATATTTTAGAAACGGTTAATCAAATTGCCAACAAACCTAATTCTGTATTATTACGAGATTACAGCGATATTAATGTACAAAAAGGCAGAGCATTAATAGAAGAAAAAGGCTTAACGGCTATAGCGCGTTTTGAAAAAGGAGACGCCTTTAATCGACAGCAATTAGCCCAATTGTCACCTAATCCCACATTAGCTGTGGTTTCGGGATTATATGAGCTATTTAGTGATAATCAGATGTTACGTGATTCTTTAGCAGGGCTCGCTGAGTCTATTCCTGAAGGAGGATATTTAATTTATACCAACCAGCCATGGCATCCACAGCTAGAGTTTATTGCAAGAGCTTTAACATCTCATCGAGATGGAAAGCCATGGATTATGCGCAGGCGTACGCAACTGGAAATGGATCAATTGGTTGCATCGGCTGGTTTTAGAAAAATAACCATGCGTATTGATCAATGGGGCATTTTTACAGTATCACTTGCACAACGAATGAAATAATTAGTCATGACTAGCGTAACATGGCGGTTTAATAAGCTGATTACTTATAAATTAATATGGTTAATAAGTTTGACCGTGTTCTTTTTTACTAGCTATAATTTTGCAAACTGGTTTACTTCTACACGTAACGATGTCGGAAGTATCGTTTTTGAATGGGAAAGATCAATTCCTTTATGGCCTTGGTCTATCATACCTTATTGGTCGATAGACTGTATGTATGGGCTTGCAATTTTGCTGGCTAGTTCTTATCGAACACTAAAAATTCTTTGTTTTCGTCTTTTATCTGCTCAGATTATTTGCATAGCTTGCTTTTTGATCTTTCCGCTAAAGTATTCTTTTGAGTGCCCTGTATTAGATGGATTATCGGGGCTATTATTTGATATTTTAATGGGATTTGATAAACCTTTTAATCAAGCACCATCGCTTCATATACCCTTATTGGTTATTTTATGGCAATTTTACGCCCGTTATTTTCGAGGAATATGGCGCTATATTTTGCATATTTGGTGTTTATTGATCGGTTTATCAGTATTAACCACTTGGCAACATCATTTCTTTGACATCCCAACTGGGCTTTGGGTAGGGTGCTTTTGTGTTTGGTTATGGCCAGACAATCATTTATCACCAATAACAAACAATCAATTACCTAAACAATATGTGTGGGGTAGCGCCTATTTTTTACTGTTTTTATTGTCGTTTTGTTCTGCTATCTACTTTTCTTCTTGGGCATTATGGTTATTATGGGTTTCAGGTGTATTTTTGTTGGTTTCCCTCAATTATTTATTATTTGGCGCAGCAGGATTTCAAAAACAGACTAATGGCCACTTTAATTTAGCTGTTACTATTTTATACTTGCCTTATTTTATTATTATGTGGGTTAATTCACGATTATGGACATTTAAAAATAATCCAACGGATTTGATTATTGATAATGTTTATTTAGGTCGTATACCGTCTAATAAGACATTACAAGCCAATCAGTTTACGTCGATTGTAGATCTTTGTGCTGAATTACCAATAGCCCAATTTAATGGCCATTATAAATTGATTCCAGTATTGGATATGACACCACTTACCATGGATGAGTGTCAACAAGCAGCCGAAATTATTGAACAATATCATAAGCAAGGCAAATTATTAGTCTGTTGTGCGTTGGGGTATTCACGCAGTGCTACGGCAATTATTGCTTGGTTATTAATGACCCAAAGAGTAACTAGCTTAAATGAGGCTATAGCTAAGGTAAAATTATATCGTCATAACGTGGTTATTACGGCTAAACAACAATTAATTTTGTCGAATTGGTATGCAAAAATAACATGAAGAGAATAAATATGTTAAATCACGATGATGCAGGAATAGCAACAAAAACAGCAACAGTTAGTCAAACATCATTGGTGACATTTTGTAGTATACTCTCTATCAGCTTGCCTATCGGTATATTTTCGTTACTATTAACCATTATCGCCTTATTTTTTGCGTTGATAACAAGTGGAATGATTAATAGCAGTTTATTATCAACTGTTTTTTATTTTCTGGCCTTTATTATGGGAATAGTGGGTGTTTATTATGCATTACGGATCAAATTTGACAAAAAGTTATTTGATTATTTAGCTACCAGCAATGAATGCTTAATCAATACACTTATTGATTTAGATAATGCATTAATGGACTTTCATTTAATTAAATCTAAGCCATTAGCAACACGAACTATTACCGAGCGTCAACAAGGAACCTTAAAGCTATTTAAACAACAAATCATTATGCTAGTAATACAAATCATGTTGTTAATAGGCGCATGGATCAGTGGCCTTATCCAATTATGTTAACAAGCGTTTAGCTAAAATGTACCATCATATTAAACAAGCAATAAAGGAAAACAACAATGTCTAATTATCAAAAAGATACTTTATTATTGTTTGTTGGTATCGGTATTTTACTTGTGATGGCTTCTATTATTGGTTGGTTGTTAAAAAAACGACTGAATAGCCCTAATAAAGTCATCGATAACCTGAATACTCGCATCAATGCATGGTGGGTGATGGTGGCAATTATTGGTATTGCTTTTTTAATAGGAAAATTAGCTGTTATTTTTTTATTCTTTGTCGCATCAGGCATTGCATTACGCGAATTTCTCAGTTTAACTCCTGTTAATCGTTATGATTTTTATGTCTTGATATTTGCTTATTGTATTGCTTTACCCGTGCAATATATTTTAGTGGCTATATCATGGTATGGATTGTTTAGTATTTTTATTCCTGTTTATGGTTTTTTATTATTAGCGATATTGGCAACAATAACCGGCTCAACAGATAATTTTTTAGCACGAACCGCTGAAGTGCAATGGGGGGTAATGATTACAGTTTATAGTATTTCTTGCGTACCAGCACTATTAACATTACCTATTGATAATTATCAAGATCGTAACCTTTTATTAATTGCTTATTTAGTGTTAGTTGTTGAACTTTCTGATGTATTGCAATACGTATTTGGTAAGTTGTTTGGCAAACGCAAAATTAGCCCGAATTTATCACCATCTAAAACTATTGAAGGATTTATTGGTGGAATATTATCAGCAAGTTTACTAGGTGCTTGCTTATTTTGGATAACCCCTTTTAGCTTTATACAAGCTGGTTTAATTTCACTTATGCTTACGTTACTAGGCTTTCTAGGGGGATTGGTTATGTCAGCCATTAAACGTGATAGAGGTGTAAAAGATTGGGGAAAGCTAATCGGTGGTCATGGTGGTGTGCTTGATCGTCTTGATTCTGTCTGTTTTACTGCACCTATCTTTTTTCACGTTATGCGCTATTTTTGGGTATAACCTTATGTTAACTGTAGATAACCAAGCAGTTTAGATAAATTAAAAAATATACACGTAAAAAAAGAGCAAAACAGTTTAATTTATGATATAAATACAAGTATTGTATTAACATTAAGATAGAAATAAGGACTTTATTATGCTAAAAGAGCAAATGGTAGTTAAAAATTCAACGGGCTTACATGCTCGCCCAGTTACAACACTCGTTAAATTAGCCGGTCGCTATAAATCATCAATTGAGCTTGTTTATAATGACAAAGCAATTAAATTGAAAAGTATGATGGGATTACTTGGTGCTGGTGTTAAAGGTGGCTCAACCGTTGAAATCATTTGTGATGGTGAAGATGAACAAGCAGCAATGGATGAAATTCGTGAATTATTTGCTACTGGTTTTGGTGAGTAATTAACTGAGTTAATCAGACTAACATCAAATACTTCATTATTCCGTCGACTAAGGTCGACGGAATCATTTTTAAAAAAGACGTAACTAAACTTTTAAGTAGACCTATTTAAAAAGATTAAATTAATCTTTAATGATTGAATTCAATTCATTAGGATCAATTGATGGTAATGATTTAGTAAAACATTTAGTTAGATAAAGTAAATAACAGAATCCAAACGCCAACCAAATTAAACCGACGGTCATAGCTGTCGTTTCAAGACTTGTCCATAGCCATAATGAAAGTAAAATACCAATAGTAGGTATTAGACCATATTTTAAAAGCATTGGTACTGTTTTCTTTGCATTTCCGCCTAGGTAGCTTTTAATTACGCATAAATTAACAAAAGTAAATGCAACTAATGCGCCAAAACTAATCATAGAAACAACTAAGCCAAGCTCTAATACTAACGATAGTAATGAAAAACAAGCAACAAAGATAATTGATAAATAAGGCGTTCTAAAGCGCGGATGAATTTTATAGAAGATCTGTTTTGGTAATACTCCTTCACGCCCCATTGCATAAAAGATTCGTGACACACTAGTTTGAGCAGTCATTGCTGAGGCAAAAACACCAGTTACGTAAGCCGCTTGGAAGAAGTTATACATGAACTCTCCACCCAATTGACTAATATCATCAACACGACGCACGACATCCAAACTTGCAGTATCTTTGTTGTCTATAAAATCAGTCCATTCAGGGTAAGCTAAATGCGCACAATACGAAACAATTAAGAATATACATCCAGCAATAAGTACGGTGCATAAAATTGCTTTTGGTAATGATTTTTTAGCGTCATTTGATTCTTCGGCTAGAGTAGCTATTGCATCAAAGCCTAAAAATGCAAGACACAATATAGCCGCGCCAGAAAACAGTCCGCTAAAGTCATCTGTTGTAATCAATAATGGTTTTGCCATTGCTTCAGGTGTTAAATTGACATTATTTAACGTTAATATAACAAATAATACGATGAACACTACTTGAAAAAAGTTCAAAGTAAAATTAACCCAATTGATTAATTTTATTCCAAGATAGTTTAAGATACTGACACTGAAAAGTGATCCTAATACAAAAACATAAGCTGGAATACAATCAAATCGATCGTGTAAATATATACCTAACACTAAATAATTTAATATCGGTAGAAATAGGTAATCAAGAATTTGTGCCCAACCCACCAAAAATCCAACTTTTCCACCAAAAGTACGTTGTACATAGGAATAAGCAGAACCAGCAATGGGCAATTTATTTGCCATTCGGCAATAGCTCAAGGCTGTAAAAAAGATCATTGCAAGGGTGATGATATAGGCTATAGGTAAGTGTCCATTGCTGGCAACAGTGACTTCCCCATAAGTGGTAAAGATCCCCAAAGGAACCATATAAGCTAAACCAAATGCAATTAATGCAGGTGTGGTTAAAACTCGTTTCATTTTTATTGCGGACATGATTAACTTTACTCCTCTGTCCCAAAAAACAATAAAAAACTACTAAGTATAGTTTTGCCTTTTTACCCGCTGAAAGCGGCAAGGAATTCTGCCACATTATAATAATTATGCAAGCTAATTTTTAGTAAAAATTATTAAAGCGTGTAGATTATAAGCTTTAAACCATGTCACTAGTTATTTTAGGTTAATTAAATTCAAATTGCTTGGTTAAAGCTTAAGTTTCAATTTTCATATTTGTGATCGATATCTAATATTTGCTAGGCAAAATCCATGTGAGTGTATATAAATTATTGTATATTAAATTTACAGTATAGAGCGAAAACTAAGCCATTGAGGAAACCTATTATCAAAAAGAGGATCTATCTATGTTATCCATTCCTGTTTTATCGGTTGATTTAACTCGTGATATTGTCAATCAAAAATCAGCAGTGATTAATTTAATGGCTGAAACTAGCCAAGCATATTTAACTGATGTCAAAACCTTTTTTGACGATGTAATGATTCATGAACAAGAAATGGAAACGGATGTGTTGCCAGATGTCGCTTTACCTCACGCTAAAAGCATTGCGGTTAAAATGCCCTTTATAGTTGTTGGAAAATATATTGATGGCATTATTTGGAATAATGGCAACAAAGTAAAATTAGTCATTTTGATTGGTGCACCAGAAAATGCTAATAAAGAACACTTAGCCATTATTGCTAAATTAGCATCTAATCTAGCTGATGATGATTTTATTCAAGATTTACTTAAAATTGATATTCAATCTGTAGCAAATAAGATTCGAGGTCTATATGAATAAAAAGAAGATTGTTGCAATTTGTGCTTGTACAGCAGGCATGGCACATACTTATATTGCTAAACAAAAAATTGAAAATGAAGCGAAGAAGCGTGGCTGGGATTATAAAGTTGAAACTCAAGGTGCGGCAGGTATTGAAAATTCATTAACAGAACAAGATCTTAAACTGGCTGATGTCATTATATTAGCCTCTGATATTTCAATTGAAAATGCCGATAGGCTTGAACCGTATAAAAACATTATTAAAGTTAGTACGGGTGAAGCGGTTAAAAATACTGCCCATATTTTTGATAATGCCGAAATAATGTCAACAAAAGTTGTTAAAGATAGCATTGGAACTGAAATATTTAGAGCATTGAATACCGGTATTAGCAAATTTTTACCTGTAATTATCGCATCGGGAATCCTTTTCTCTATTGTATTAATGACTGGTGATGTGGCTAATGACACTATTTTGCCAAGTAATCAATTTTTTGCGGATTTAAAACAAGTTGCATTATATGGCTTTGCCATGATGGTCCCTGTGTTGGCAGCTTATATGGCTTATTCTATAGGTGGTAATGCCGCTTTAGCGCCGGCATTTATTATGGGATATGTAGTTAATAATCCAATTGGTGTAAATCAAGTCAGTACAGGTTTTATTGGCGCCATGATTTTTGGTATTTTAACTGGTTATTTTGTTAAATGGTTTAAAACAGTTAAAGTGCATCCAGTAATTGCGTCAGTGATGCCCGTGATGATAATACCTACAGTAACTTTATTGGTTATGGCACCCATTTATATTTATGTTTTATCTTATCCTCTTGAGTGGTTTGTTAAAGCAATGGTAGCCGCCTTAAAAGGTATGTCAGAGGTTAACGCGGCATTTTTAGGTATTGGTATAGGCATATTAGCTGCATTGGATATGGGCGGTCCTTGTAGCAAAGCGGCAACCGCGTTTACTTTAGCAGCTATGGCTGAGGGAGTTTATGGTCCAAATGGGGTATTTCGTATGTGCTGTGCTATTCCTCCATTGGGATTGGCGGTATCATCATTAATTGTTTCACGATCAAAATACAGCAAAGAAGAAAAAGAGTTTGGTATTACCGCTTTCTTTTTATCGTTAGCTGGTATTACGGAAGGAGCCATCCCTTTTGCGGCTAAAGATCCAAAACATGTCATTGTTGCCATTGTTATTGGTACTGCAATTGCTGGTATGCTAGGTATGATTAATGGTATTGATTCATTAGTCGCATTTGGTGGTTTAGTTGCGTTAGGCGGGGTGACCAAAGGAGCAATTTGGTATGTAATTGATATGTTTATCGGGGCATTGATTATTGCTGGAATCTTACATTTTACCAAAAAAACTCCGACAAAATCAGAACTGGAAATTGCTCCCGAAGCTGACTAGCTGTTAAATAATTATTAGTGCTACATCACCAATTATTGTTGGTGTAGCAATTTACAATAAAAAAGTTAAATTTAAATTATTCTAGTTTTATTTTTTTATGTTTAATAACGATTTATTATTTAAAGCCTATTGCAAAAAGATTAATGTTATTGATTCCTATTGCTTTAAAAAACTTCAATAAAATCAATGGTTTTTCTGGCTGATTTTTATCGTGATGATTTGTCGTTTTTTCTGATATATCATTTAGTTAGCTTGGCACACTAAAACATGCTTTAAGTTCACGTTTAAGTTAAGGGTAATAACCTAAGATGCTAACATTTAACTGATAACAGGTTGCGGTACTCAATACGATGAGAAATATTGATACATCTATTTGTACTTCACTTACTAGGATAGTTGATGAAGTATACCTGCATTTTCTTACTTAGATTTTATTTTCTATTTTCAGTTCTTTATTTTCTTTTTCTAGGCCTATAGTTTTTGTTGCTCACTGATTAACTTAAGTTTGCTGGTTTTGCCTGCATTGATTTGCCTAATCAAATTATAAATCATTGGTTTACCAATATCTAAATGATTAGCAATTACAGCTAATAAGAGATAGGTATTAGGTAAGGCATAATTAGTTGCCTGTTGTTTTAACTTTGTACTAACTTTTTTGAGCATAATGCGTTTTCATACAGATTGCTTAAAAGATATTGGATAGGCTACACATTAAAGACAAAATAAATGAAAGCCAGCCAACCAGTTACATTTAGGTAACCAGCATCTTTCATAATGTGGATTTGCTTATTTTTAACGAATTGTAATAGGTAAAATAGCTATGTTTAACCAATTGAAAAATATTATGAAAAATTGTATGTTTCAGATAGAGGTTGTTATTTGATTAGTAGGTGGAGGATGTCCACCTACGATGTTGTTTTATATGTTGAATATCTTTGTTATCACATTAGTTTTTTTGATAAACCGTTTTACCACCGACAATAGTTGTTAACACTTGCACATTTTGCATGTCAGTTGCTGGAATGGTAAATGGGTTGCGATCCAAAATAATCAAATCAGCAAATTTACCTTTTTCAATTGAGCCAATATATTCATCTTGCTTTAATACATAGGCGGCATTAATAGTGGCACTACGCAATACTTCAATAGCGGTTAAATTACGATCATTATCTAATCGAGGATGCTCCGTATCGATTTGTCTGGTCATGGCAATTTGGAAATCATACCATTCATTTAATGGATCAATTGGCCAATCACTCCCAAAAGCGCAAGTGACACCAGCATCAATATATTGGCCATGTGCCTCTAAGCCGTTATAACGTTCAAGACCAAATAATGTTCGATACTGCTCAATCATTGCCGTACTACAGCCTGCCCATTGGAATGAAAATACAACACAAGCGTTTAATTGTTTGTATCTAGCAAACTGATGTGATGCGCTTAGTTCATTATGTGCGGTACTTGGGCGAATATCAGCATCAGGTAATGCTTTACGCATTTTTTCAATGGCATCAAGCACGACTTCAATTGCACCTTCACCTACTGTATGCATATGTGGGTGAAATCCCGCTTTTGCTGATTCAAGTATTAAAGCATCTAACATCTCAATTGAGTAATACAGGTCACCATAACGATCTTTTTCATCAGTTAACTGGTATGGCTGAAGCAAGCGTGCTGTCATTAATGGTGCTTGCATTACGCCATCTACAAATAGTTTGGTATGCGATATCTTTATACCGGGCTTAGGTTGCCAGTTTTTATCATCGTAACGAGAAGCAAACTGTTTTACTTTCTCAATGACATTTGGAATATCCGCTATAGACGAAACATCATCTGGCGGCAGTTCACGGGCACCAAATAGACGAATCGAAAGCGTATCTTGTTGTTGTAGTCTTAAAAATGCATCAGCTTGGGTTTCGGTAATGCGCGCATCCATCACTGAAGTAACCCCTTGTTTATTGAGCTCAGCTTGTGACAGTTTTGCGATGTTAACTGCTTGTTCGTCAGTCAGTTTAGAAATGCTGTCAAATGCGCGCATGGCTGGTGCATCTTCTAATATACCATTTAATTCGCCGTCGTCGGTACGACCAATCTTTCCATCTGTTGGTTCTGGCGTGTTTCTATCTAAACCAAATTTTTCTAATGCAATGCTATTGGCAACGAGAGTATGGCAATCGTTTGAGAACAAAATTACGGGTCTTTTCGTATTGAGTCTATCAAGATCAAAACGTGTGATATCTGTGCCAATTGGTAATACCTCTTGTCGTAACCAACCACGAACTTGTAACCAATTATCGTTGTGATTTAGCGAATCTTGATCTAAAGATTGTTGGATAATGGCTAAAGTATCATCAATAGTTAAACTTTGATAATTTAAATTGCAAGATGACAATTGCATCCCTCCCCAAAAAGTGTGTAAATGGGAATCAATAATGCCGGGCATCATCGTTTTGCCTTGCAAATCGTAAATCGTTGTATGATTATCAACATAGTGGCTGTTATTTATTTCTTGGGTTGTGCCAATTGCAATAATATAGCCATTTTCGATTGCAATAGCTTCGCAGATACTATCGTGTTTGTCTGCGGTATAAATATAGCCATTAATATAAATAACATCAGCTTTAGCCATTATGAGTGTTCCTTAAATAAAGATCAAAATGAAAGGTGAACGATAGCAGATTTATAAAAAATTTGTCAAACGTAATAATTTTCTTTATTGTGTGTCGAGATTATGCTACAAATAAACTATATTAGTTACAGCGTCACAAGATGAGTCAATGAAGTATCAGCAATTAGAGAACCTTGAATGCGGTTGGAAGTGGCACTATTTAGTAAAAAGGCACCAAGAAGGTGAGTTAATAACACGTTATATTGAAAAAAGTGCTGCGCAGCATGCGGTCAATGAGTTATTGTTATTAGAACATAATCCAACGGGTGTTGTTGATTGGATAAAAGCGCATTTAAATCCCGATTTAGATAATCGCCTAAAGCAAACCATTCGGGCAAAGCGAAAACGGCATTTTAATGCAGAACAACAAAATACCCGAAAAAAGTCCATAGATTTGGAGTTTTTAGTTTGGCAACGATTGGCTAATTTAGCCAAACGCCGAGGATGCACGTTGTCACAAACCATTACACAACTCCTTGAAGATGCTGAGCAAAAAGATCAATATGCAACGAAAGTATCAACAATTAAAGATGATTTACTATCGCTTCTTGATGTAAAGCTTGATAGTAAATAATATAAACAACAGAATAAAAAGGTTTAATTATGGGAAAATCCCTTGTTATTGTGGAATCACCAGCCAAAGCAAAAACGATTAATAAATATCTTGGCAAAGATTTCGTGGTTAAATCCAGTGTCGGTCATATTCGTGATCTGCCTGTAAGTGGTAGCAGCCAACGAGCTGAAAAATCAACAAAAGACAAAAAAGATAAAACCGAGAAAAAAGTCAAACGTTCCGAAAAACAGATCTTAGTTGATCGAATGAGCGTTGATCCCTATAGCGGTTGGAAAGCTCATTACCAAATTTTACCAGGTAAAGAACGGGTGGTATCAGAATTAAAAAAATTAGCGAAAGATGCTGATATGATCTATCTGGCAACCGATTTGGATAGAGAAGGGGAAGCTATTGCTTGGCATCTTAAAGAGGTTATTGGGGGTGACGATAGTAAATATCGTCGTGTTGTTTTTAACGAAATCACTAAAACAGCGATCAAAAATGCCTTTAATCAGCCTGCAATGCTTGATATGGATCGGGTGAATGCACAACAAGCCCGCCGATTTATGGATCGAGTTGTCGGTTTTATGTTATCACCATTACTTTGGAAAAAAGTGGCAAGAGGTTTATCTGCTGGTCGTGTGCAGTCGGTTGCAGTGCGACTTGTTGTTGAACGTGAACGTGAAATTCATGCTTTTATTCCTGAAGAGTACTGGGATCTTTATGCTGATTTAAATACTGCTAAAAAAGAGCAATTAACATTACAAGTTACGCATTACAAAGATGAAGCGTTTGAGCCAAAAGATAAAGTGGCTATTGATATCGCTTTAGCACAGTTGGATAAAAACCAATATCAAGTTACCCATATTGAAGAAAAACCAACTAAAAGTAATCCAACTGCGCCGTTTATTACTTCAACATTACAACAAGCTGCAAGTACGCGTTTAGGATTTGGTGTTAAAAAGACCATGATGCTAGCGCAACGCTTATATGAGGCTGGTTATATCACTTATATGCGTACTGATTCAACCAATTTGAGTCAAGATGCATTAACCATGGTTCGGGATTACATTGGTAAAAATTTCGGTAATAAATATTTACCTAATTCACCTAATGTATACAGTAGCAAGAAAAACTCGCAAGAAGCACATGAGGCTATTCGCCCATCAGATGTGACTATTCTTGCTGATAATATTAGTGATGTAGAAGTAGATGCTTGTAAATTATACCAACTAATTTGGCGTCAATTTGTGGCTTGTCAAATGACATCGGCGGAATATAATTCAACAACAATTACCGTTAAATCTGGCGATTTTACGTTAAAAGCCAAAGGTCGTACATTGCGTTTTGATGGTTGGACGAAAGTGCAGCCACAACTGGCTAAAAACAATGAAGACAAGATATTACCGCAATTATCGGTAAATGATCAACTTGGCTTAATTAGCTTAACCCCAAATCAACACTTTACTAAACCACCTGCTCGTTATAATGAAGCATCATTAGTCAAAGAACTGGAAAAACGTGAAATTGGTCGTCCATCTACTTATGCAACGATTATTTCAACAATTCAAGATCGAGGATATGTACGTTTAGATCATCGCCGTTTTTATGCTGAAAAAATTGGTGAAATTGTTACCGATAGGCTTAGTGAAAACTTCAATGATCTAATGAGCTATGACTTTACAGCACGCATGGAACATGCATTGGATGAAATTGCTCACAAAAAGCAAGAATGGCGCGAAGTGCTTGACCAATTTTTTAGCGATTTTAGTAAGCATCTTGAAGTGGCTGAACAAGCACCTGATAAAGGTGGAATGCAACTTAATCCATTAGTGTTAACGCCTGAAATTAAATGCCCTAATTGTGCGCGTGAAATGGGAATTAAAACGGCGGGTACAGGGGTATTTTTAGCATGCTCTGGTTATGCATTACCACCAAAGGAGCGTTGTAAGCAAACAATTAATTTAATTCCTGAGCATGAAACACTTAATCTTTTAGAAGAGTCAGAAACCGCGGAAACCGATGCATTAAGAGCATGCAAACGTTGTCCTAAATGCCATACGGCAATGGATAGCTATTTACTTGATAGTGAGCGAAAATTACATATTTGTGGTAATAATCCAATTTGTGATGGTTTTATTGTTGAAAAAGGCAGCTTTAAAGTTAAAAGTTACGAAGGTCCTATTATTGAATGTGAAAAATGTGGTTCTGAGATGCATCTAAAATCAGGGCGTTTCGGCTTATATATGGGCTGTACTAACCCAGATTGTAAAAATACCCGTAAAATTCTAAAAAACGGTGAGGTTGCGCCACCAAAAGAAGATCCGGTTGATCTGCCTGAACTTAAATGTACAAAATCTGATGCGCATTTCGTATTACGTGATGGTGCATCTGGAATCTTTTTAGCCGCGCATAATTTTCCAAAATCAAGAGAAACCAGAGCGCCTTTGATTGAAGAATTGCAACGTTTTAAAGATCGTTTGCCAGAAAAATTTATCTATTTAACGCAAGCGCCAAACAAAGATCCTGATGGTAATCCATCGATTGTTCGTTTTAGTCGTAAAAATAAACAACAATATGTTACTTCTGAAGTGAATGGCAAATCGACAGGGTGGGTGATGCAATACGTGGATGGTAAATGGATAAATACCAAAAAATAGATAATAGTATCTGAATTTTTGTTAAAAAGTTTCAGGAAATTATACGTTTTAGTATGAAAATAGTTATTTTTGTTTGTACTAGAGTGTGAAAGGATTTACCTTACAAAATCACCCTTGCGATCTTATCAACAGGGTGAAACGCATACAGTTGAAGGAGCCTTTGTCATGAAATTGCAACAACTACGTTATATTGTTGAAGTCGTCAATAATGATCTTAACGTATCGTTAACATCCGAAAAACTGTATACCTCTCAACCAGGTATTAGCAAACAAATAAAACTATTAGAAGATGAACTTGGTGTTCAGATATTTACTCGAACAGGTAAACACCTTTCACATGTGACGCCTGTTGGTGAAAAAATTGTTGCGCTTTCCCGAGAAATTGTAAATAAGTCCAACGATATTAAAATTATCGCTAAAGAATTTAGTCAGCCAAATCAAGGTTCGTTAACTATTACCACAACGTATACTCAGGCTCGTTATGCTTTGCCTGTTGTGATTCAACAATTTATGCAACAATACCCGAGCATTATTTTGCATATGGAACAAGGCTCATCAGCACAATGTATTGCACAAGCGCAAGCAGGGCAGGCAGAATTTGCTATTGTAACTGAGATTTCGTCGTTAAGTGATGATATGATTGCTTTACCTTGTTATCATTGGAACCAAGCCATTATTGTGATGAAAGATCACCCGTTAGCGAAACGTAGTCTAATTTCAATTGAAGAACTCTCAAAATATCCGTTAGTCAGTTATGATTTTTCAAATGATGGTTCAGATTTAAATCAAGCTTTTACCCGAGCCCATCAGACTCCGAATATCGTTTTTAGCACAACAGATGCTGATTTAATTAAAACCTATGTGAAATTAGGAGTAGGCGTTGGTATTGTGGCAAAAATGGCTGTAAATAATACCTCAGATGATGATTTGGTCGTACTGAATGCTGGGCATATTTTTCCTTACAGTACCACCTATATTACTTTTGCTCGCTCATTATTTTTACGTAGCTATATGTATGATTTTATCAACCAGTTTTCGTCTCATCTGAATCGACAAACCGTTGATAAACTTATGCTAAGTGAAAATAATAGTGATGTATTAGCAATGTTTAATGGGATAAAATTGCCAGTTTGTTAAGTAAGCCTATTATTTTTTGCTCATTGAAAAGTAACATAAAGCGCGATAGGGATCGCACTTTATTGGTTTTTACTATTTATGCCTTGCTTTTAAAATACCAATGACATCTTGTAAAGATAGATTCTGATCTTGAAGTAAAACTAATAAGTGATAAATGAGATCTGCTGATTCATTTTTTAGCTCTTCACGGTCATGAACAGTTGCTGCAAGAGCCGTTTCGACGCCTTCTTCTCCCACTTTTTGCGCAATACGTTTAGTGCCATCGTGGTAGAGTTTTGCTGTGTATGACGATTTCGGATCGGCATTCTTGCGCGCAGCAAGTAATTGTTCTAACTCAAATAAAAATCCCCACTCAGTTTTAGCACCCACAAAACAACTGTTAGCACCTGTGTGACAAGTTGGTCCTATTGGATCGGCTAAAATAAGCAGGGTGTCATTATCGCAATCGGCAGTGATATTGATTACCTTTAGATAGTTACCAGAAGTTTCACCTTTTGTCCAAATACGTTGTTTAGTTCTTGAATAAAAGGTCACTTTACCACTACTTTGTGTTTGCGTTAATGCTTCTTGATTCATATAACCCAGCATCAAAACATCGCCAGAAATATAATGCTGAATAATAACTGGCATCAAATTATCTACTTTTTGCCAATCTAATTGTTGTGAATTTAATTTCGTATTGCAATTTTGAGTTAACATAATCGAATATCTACTCCATATTGTGCCAAATAGTGTTTTAGTTCAGCAATGTTAATAATTTGCTTATGAAAAACAGATGCAGCCAATGCGCCATCCACTTCAGCTTCGTTAAATGCCTGTAAAAAATGTTGCATAGTGCCTGCGCCACCTGAAGCAATTATAGGAACACGGCATACTTCACGAACTGCTTTAAGTTGAGCAATATCGTACCCATTGCGAACACCGTCTTGATTCATCATGTTAAGCACAATTTCACCAGCACCACGTTTTTGTACCTCTTGTACCCAGTCAAGCGTGTTCCACTTAGTTGCAACTGTACGTTTTTCATCGCCCGTGAATTGGTAAACATGATAATTGTGCGATTCTTGGTCATACCATGTATCAATACCCACTACAATACACTGCACACCATAACAATCGGCAAGTTCAGTAATTAAATGGGGGTTAGCTAATGCGGGCGAATTAATTGAGATTTTATCGGCACCAAAGGTTAATATTTGCCCCGCATCTTCAACTGTTTTTATCCCACCAGCAACACAAAAGGGGATATCAATGACTTCGGCGACTTTTGCCACCCAACTTTTATCAACTACACGGCCGTCTGACGAGGCGGTAATATCATAAAAAACCAGTTCATCAGCCCCTTCTTGTGCATAACGTTTAGCTAAAGGTACAATATCACCAATAATTTCATGATTGCGAAACTGCACGCCTTTAACTACTTGACCATCACGGACATCTAAACAAGGAATTATCCTTTTTGCCAGCATGAAATTGCCTCCTGAACAGTAAATTTTTCTTCAAGTAATGCCCGACCTACAATCACACCAGCAACACCACTGTCTTTAAGTGCTTTGACATCACTTAACTGACCAATGCCACCTGAAGCCTGAAAAGCAATTTGTGGGTATTTTTGGCTGATTTGCTGATACAATTTAACGTTTGATCCGCTAAGTGTGCCATCCTTAGAGATATCAGTGCACAGTACGTGCTTTAAACCGAACGGTAGGTAATCATCAATCACTTGTTCTAAGGTTTGGTTGGAATCTTCTTGCCAACCATGAATAGCAACATGTTTTTCTCCATCAGCATTAATGCGTACATCAAGTGCTAATACCAACCTTTCTGCGCCATATTTTGTAAACCACTGTTTGACTAATTCGGGTTGTTTAATGGCGGTTGAGCCAATAACCACTCGCGCAGCACCCGCTGATAGTAATGTTTGTACATCTTTTTCTGTGCGAATCCCTCCACCAACTTGGATTGGCACTTGTACTGCATTAATCAATGTTTGTATTAACGAAATCTGACGTGCTTTTGGATCTTTTGCGCCAGTTAAGTCCACAAGATGTAATAATTTAGCACCTTGTTTTTCATAATCTTGCAATCGTAAAAGAGGATCATTTCCGTAATCACGTTTTTGTTCATAATCACCTTGATGTAAGCGCACAACTGATCCATCAATTAAATCAAGTGCAGGTATTATTGTGGGCAAAGCAATCATGATTACATCTCCAAAAAGTTTTTGAGTAATGTGGCGCCGGCCAAGCCAGAACGCTCGGGATGAAACTGCACGCCGTAAAAGTTGTCTTTTTGTACGGCAGCGGTAAAGCTTTCGCCGTAACTGGTTTCTGCTATTGTTGCTGAGCATAATGGCATCGCGTATCCATGTACAAAGTAAAAATAAGCATCATCAGGAATATCTCGAAATAGATGATGTCCGGCTTTTGGTTTGACTTGATTCCAACCCATATGTGGTAAAGGTAGTCCACAATCAGGAATTTTTACCACATTTTCAGGAATAATGCCTAGCGTATGCACATGACCTTCATTACTATAATTTGCTAAAAGTTGCATACCAAGGCAGATCCCTAACACAGGTTGGGTACAAACTTTTATCAACTCAATTAAATTGCGTTCTTTTAAATTTTGCATAGCGGCTTTTGCTGAACCAACTCCCGGTAAAAACAGTTTATCAGAGTTAAGTACCACATCAGGCTCAAGACTAATTATTGGCTCATAACCTAATCGTTGCACAGCATATTTAACCGATGAAAGATTAGCACAGCCAGTATCGAGAATGACTATATTCATTTATAATACCCCTTTTGAGCTTGGTAAACGGTCACCGTCAATTTTTATGGCTTGTTTTAAGGTTCGCGCAAAGGCTTTAAACAAACTTTCTACTTTGTGATGATCGTTATCGCCTTCTGTTTCAATATGTAACGTGATACCCATTGCATAGCTCAGAGAGTAAAAGAAATGCTCTACCATTTGTGTGCTCATATCGCCGACTTTTTGGTGAGTAAATTCTGCTTTAAATTTAAGGTACGGCCTACCAGAAATATCTATTGCACATTTAGCTAGGCACTCATCCATAGGAATAACAGAAGCATATCGAGTAATACCTCGCTTATTATTCAGTGCTTTTTTTAGTGCCTCACCTAAAGCAAGTCCTGTATCTTCAATTGTATGGTGATCATCAATATGTAAATCGCCATCGACTTGGATATTGAGTTTAATTCCACCATGGGTAGCAATTTGATCAAGCATATGATCAAAAAAGCCAATCCCTGTATTAATTTGGCTACCACCTTGGCGATCAAGCCAGACCTCGACTAATATCTTGGTTTCTTTGGTATTACGCTCAACTTTAGCATAACGATTAACCTCTGTTAACTGTTGAGCAATTTCATTCCAATTGAGATTTTCAGGATGATAGCGTAATCCTTTTATTTGCATATTTTCAGCAAGTTGAATATCGGTGAGTCTATCACCAATAACATAACTGTTTTGTGTATCTAACTTACCACTGATAAGATAAGGTAAAACTAATTGAATTTTAGGCTTACGGCACTCGCAATTATCCTCAGGAAAATGAGGGCAAATTAGGACATCTTCAAAATTAACACCTTGTGATTTAAAAATTTGCATCATAAGGTTATGTGGGCCATCAAAATCTGCTTGTGGATAGCTACTTGTACCTAGTCCATCTTGATTGGTGACCATGACTAATTTATACCCTGCTGATTGTAGTTTTAACAGAGCAGGGATTACGTTGGGTTCAAAAGCTAATTTGTCAAAACGATCAACCTGAAAATCAATAGGTGGCTCGGTAATTAGTGTGCCATCTCGATCAATAAATAAGTATTTTTGTAACATGATTACTCCTATTTTATCGTTTTGAGTGCTGAAATTACCGCCTCGCATTCAGCTTGAGTGCCAATGGTAATGCGAATCATATTTTGTTGTCCAATTACTTTGCTTTGATCTCGTAAAATAATTCCTTTATTCCATAAGGTGTTAAATACTTCTTTATTATCTTGAAATTTAACACATAAGTAGTTGGATCGACTTGGGTAAACTTTTTCAACAATCGGTAGTTGAGATAATTGGTTGGTAAACTTCTCTTTCTGCTTATTTAAATTGATCACATGCAATTTCATGGTATTAATACCATCTTTACTCAGCGCTTGTGTTGCAATATCGGCCACGGGCGTTGCAAGAGGATAAGGCGCAATGACTTTTTGTAGTGCATCAATCACTGCTTTATTGGCAATAGTAAAACCGCAACGTAATCCTGCTAACGCAAACGCTTTAGATAAGGTACGCAAAATCACTAAGTGTGGATAATTAGCAAGCCAACTAACGACTGATGATTCGGGTGAAAATTCAATATAAGCTTCATCAATGATAACTAATGCACGATCTTTAGCTATATCAAGTAACATCTTAATATCATCAGGATTGATTAAATTACCTGTAGGATTATTAGGTGAGCAGACATAGATCAGTTTTACTTTATCAAGATTTTGTTTTATTCCTTGAAGATCGAGCTGCCAATCTGCTGTTGTTGGAACAGTTTTGGTTTCTATTCCAAGTGTTTCAGCACTAACTTGATACATACCATAAGTTGGCGGGCAATATAAAATACTATCTTGAGTAGGCTCACAAAAAGCACGCATTAATAACTCAATGGCTTCATCTGCTCCTCGGCTCACAATGACTTGTTCTGGCGTAACACCAACATATTGAGCGTAACGGTTGATAACCTTTTCTGGTTGTGGTTCAGGATAACGGTTTAGGCTTTGTTCCTTTAACTCAAAATGCGGTGCAACGGGGAATTCATTGGCATTTAACCACACATCGCCATTACCACCAATTCGACGAGCAGATTGGTATGGCGTTAGTTTTTGTACATTCTTTCTAATAAGTTTATTGATATCCATGTTAATTACCTTATTTATTTTCCGCTTGTAATGCCGCTAAACGGAGTGTTACGGCTTGTTTATGTGCAGTAAGTTGTTCAGCTTCGGCCATAAGCTCAACAGCGTTGCCTATCATTTTTAATCCCTCTGGCGTTAATTTTTGCACGGTCATACGCTTTTGAAAATCAGCAAGTCCAAGACTAGAATATGTTGCGGTATAGCCATAAGTAGGTAGTACATGATTGGTTCCTGATGCGTAATCTCCTGCTGATTCTGGTGACCAATTCCCTAAAAATACTGAGCCAGCACTAGTGATTTTTTCAACTAACTCATCCGCATTAGATGTTTGAATAATCAAATGTTCTGGCCCGTAGCAATTACTGATATTGACACATTCATCTAAATCGCTAGTCACAATTAAACGACTTTCTTGTAAGGCTTTTTCGGCAATGTTTTTGCGCGATAGATTGGCTAGTTGTTTATCAACTTCGATCGATACTGTTTGAGCTATTTTCTCATCTGGCGTTAACAAAACGACTTGCGAATCTGGACCATGTTCCGCTTGTGATAAAAGATCGGCGGCAATAAAAGCAGGATTTGCCGAACTATCAGCAATGACCAGCACCTCAGAAGGGCCAGCAGGCATGTCAATAGCAGCACCATCTAAACTCTGGCTTACTTGACGTTTCGCTTCGGTGACATACGCATTACCAGGTCCAAAGATTTTAGCCACTTTAGGTACCGATTCTGTACCAAATGCCATAGCAGCGATAGCTTGAGCTCCTCCGAGTTGATAAATTTCAGTCACTCCACAAAGTTCAGCTGCATATAATATTTCATCAGCAATCGGAGGCGGAGAACATAAGATTACTTTATGGCAACCCGCAATTTTAGCAGGGGTCGCAAGCATTAATACGGTTGATAATAAAGGTGCTGAACCACCTGGAATATAAAGTCCAACAGAATCAATTGGGCGAGTTACTTGTTGGCATTTTATTCCTGGCATTGTTTCAACCGTAATGGTTTGTTGGATTTGCGCTTGGTGAAACTTCTTAATATTAGCAACGGCAAGTTGCATAGCTTGTTTTAATTCAGGGTTAACTCGACTGGTTGCCAATTTGACTTCATCTTGAGTTAGTTTAATTTGCTTAATTTGAACTTTATCATACTTGCTACTAAGCGCTTTTAATGCTTGATCCCCATTTTGTTTAACTTGTGCCAAAATGTCAGCCACTGCTTTGCTAATTGATTCAGAAGAGCTAATTGCCGGTCGAGTTAATAATGTTGCTTGTTGTTCATTAGTACATTGTTGCCAATAAGAGAGTTTCATATTTTTACTCCATCATTTTTTCAATTGGTAATACAAGAATTGAGCTTGCTCCTAACGCTTTTAGTTTTTCCATGGTTTCCCAAAAGAGCGATTCAGTGCTGACCATATGTAATGCCACTCGATTTTGTTCACCAGTTAACGGTAAAATGGTTGGATTTTCAGCGCCAGGGAGTAAAGCAACAACATCATCTAAAACCGCAGTTGGCGCGTGTAACATAATATACTTTGATTCTCGAGCTTGGATCACTCCTTGAATTCGAGTCATAATTTTATCTATTAATGCTTGTTTGATTGTAGACATTTCACCTTGTCGTTGAATTAGACAGGCCCTTGATTGATAAATGACTTCTATCTCTTTAAGTCCGTTTGCTTCAAGTGTTGCTCCACTGGAAACTAAATCACAAATCACATCAGCAAGCCCAGCTCGTGGCGCAACTTCGACCGAACCATTAAGTAAACAGGTTTTAAAAGTCACATTATATTGAGCAAGATAGCGACGTAGTAGGTGAGGGTAAGTTGTGGCAATTCGCAAATCATTTAAACATTCAGGTCCCGTATAATCAAAATCACGAGGCGCTGCAATCGACAAACGGCAACCACCAAAATCTAAATTGCGCAATTTTTTAAATTGTGGATTTTCTCCTTCTGCTTGTCTATCTAAGACTTCTTCTTCTAGTACATTTTCGCCAACAATACCAATATCGACAACACCATCAATAACCAGCCCAGGTATGTCATCATCACGAACTCGTAAGATATCAATTGGCATATTTTCAGCAAAGGCAATTAAGCGTTGTTCTTGAAGATTTATTTTAATGCCACATTGAGCCAGTAACTTTTTTGACTCATCGCTTAAACGACCTGATTTTTGCATCGCAATGCGTAAACGCGAATTATCTAACATAATATTCTCCCATCTATCCAAAAAATTTATAAATTACAAACAAAAAACCCCCGGAAGTTTGATCTTCCGAGGGTTTTCTATTTGCTTTTGCGATATCACCGGAAGATCAACGTCTTCCAGCACCAATCGCCCGAAGACTATTCAGGAATGATGGTGATGATGATGTTTAGTGATAAAATTAGTTACAAAAACGCAAAAACAAATCATAAAATAATAACCTTTAACTGAGTTAATAATTAAAGCTATTGAACAAAATATAACATAAATTGCTTACTCGCAACTGTTTTTTGTTTTTTATTAACAAAATTCGTATTTATTCTTAGCTAATGAGCATGAATTGTTTACTTAAGTTTAAGATAATCAGTTATTTTCACGCTTAAATGGTATAGAATCCTGAATATTTTTTACAACTGTATAACATTAAATAATTTGTTGTAGTTGATGATTAATTTTGTATCGGCAATATTGCTCAATTTCTTCTAAAAATAACGTTAATCTTTCATCAATAAAGCAACTTTTTATCATATAACACCCATCGCCTGTAATTTTATAAAACTCGATAATTTCGTTAAACGATTTAACCCTATTTTCAAATGCTTTGAATTGGTTGCAATCCATATAAATAGTGATAAATTGCAGATTGCTGGTTTTTTCTTTGATAGTAAACTTTTCGATAATGTGATTAGCGTGCAGTTCTTGAACTCGCTGCCCAACAGCTTGCCCTGTTAAAAATACTTTTTCGCCAATCTCTTTCCATGATTGACGGCTGTTCTTTTTCAATTCATCTAAAATAGCTCGATCTTTTTTATCCATTTTTCATTTTGAAAGCGAATAATAGCAAAGGCTTTCAGTCTACTATGTTATGCGTTACTCAATTATTACATAATTATAAATAGAAAGATAACAAAGGAGCAAAAAGATGAAACAGGCATTAGTGATTATTGATGTCCAAAATGACTATTTTCCAGAAGGTAAATTTGCCTTAGTTAATACCGAATCTACATTAAAAAATATTCTAAAATTACAGCAATATTTTAGAATAAAACAGTTACCCATCTATTATATTCAACATATAAAATCTGATCCTAATGCTAACTTTTTTGTTAAAGGAAGTAATGGCGCTGAAATTCACTCTAGCCTATTACCTATTAAGGATTTACGTGAATATATTATAGAAAAAAATTTTCCCAATAGCTTTTACCGAACCAATTTACAACAAAAATTACAGCAAGAAAGCATAGAACAATTAGTTCTTTGTGGCATGATGAGCCACATGTGTGTTGATTCAACTACGCGCTATGCTTGCGAGCTAGGTTATCAGCCTATTTTAATTCATAATGCTTGCACAACGCGAGATCTTGAATTTAATGATCAAATCCTTTCTGCTCAAATGGTGCATAGTGGTTTTATGTCGGCATTGACGGGGTTTGCATCAGTAATAAGTGCTGATGCATTTATTCAGATGAAATGAAATATTAGTGAAACTAGCTTTTTTGATAGGTATGTACACAAAATACTACACCATATCAAATGGTATAAAGCGATTGGGAAAAATTAGGTGTTGATAGAAACAAAAAACTAATAAAATCGTTTTTATCAGAAAATCAAAATGTTAAGTTGGAATTCAAATTGTACTTTAAAAATGAAAAGCAACTTTAACAGTTGCTTTTCATTGCAAATTCGGCTAACTATTTAATTGCTTTTGCCACAATTTCTTGCGCTTCTTGTTGAAGCGTGCTTAAATGTTCGTTGCTTATAAAACTTTCAGCATAAATTTTGTAAGCATCTTCGGTTCCTGAAGGGCGAGCGGCAAACCAACCGTTTTCTGTAATCACTTTAAGCCCACCAATTGGTGCATTATTAGCAGGTGCAGTCGTTAGGCATTGAGTAATTTTTTCGCCAGCTAGGTTGTCGGTAGTTAATTGACTTGCATCAAGTTTCGCTAGTTTTTGTTTTTCATTAAACGAGGCTGGCGCTTGAATTCGCCCATAATAAGAAACACCAAATTTTTCTTCCAACTTTTGATATTGTTCTTGTGGATTTTTACCCAATTTAGCTGTCATTTCGGCCGCTAATAAGCATAAAATAATCCCATCTTTGTCGGTCGTCCAAACTTTACCGTTGGTTCTTAAAAATGAGGCGCCAGCACTTTCTTCGCCAGCAAAGCCTAGTTTACCTTGGTAAAGCCCATCAGCGTACCATTTAAAGCCAACTGGGTATTCTAAGTATTTTTTGTTTAAGCTATTGGCTACTCGATCAATCATTGAGCTTGTTACTAGCGTTTTACCAATGGCGATATCTTTATGCCATTGAGGGCGATTTTGGAACAAGTAATTTACACAAGTAGAAAGATAGGCATTTGGGTTCATTAGCCCTGTAGGGGTCACTATACCATGCCGATCAAAATCAGTGTCGTTGCCAAAGGCTAAATCAAATTGGTCTTTTAATTTTAATAATCCAGCCATTGCCCAACGGCTTGAGCAGTCCATTCTGATCACTTCATCATGATCTAGGTGCATAAAACTAAATGTTGGATCGATGTTGTTGTTAACAATATTTAAGTTAATACCATATTTTTCGGCAATTCTAGGCCAATAAGTAATACCAGCACCACCCAATGGATCAACACCAATTTTTAGTGATGATGATTTGATGAGAGATAGATCGAGAATATTTTCAAGATCGTTAATATAATCGGTTTCGTATTCTTTCGTATGGATATAATTTGAATGTATTGCTTTGTCTACGCTGATGCGTTTTACACCATTTAGTTTGTTTTTTAGTAATTCATTAGCACGGTTTTCTATTTGCTTTGTAATATCAGTATCTGCAGGACCACCATTAGTTGGATTATATTTTATTCCGCCATCTTCAGGTGGGTTATGTGATGGCGTAATTACGATGCCATCGGCAAGCTGGGAATGTTTGCCTTGGTTATAGGTTAAAATAGCATGTGAAATCACTGGCGTTGGTGTATAGCCCCAATCATAAGCCATAACCACAGTTTGTTCATTAGCAACAAAAACTTCAATAACTGATTTTAATGCAAGTTCTGAAAGTGCATGGGTGTCTTGACCAATAAAGCATGGACCAGTAATGTTATTGGCTTTGCGGTATTCGGCAATGGCTTGAGCAACGGCTAATATATGAGCTTCATTAAATGTACCTTTGTTGGAACTGCCACGATGACCAGACGTACCAAAAATGACTAATTGGCTAGCATTATCCGTATCAGGTTGGATTTGGTAATAATTATTTTTTAAGGCTTCAACATTAATAAGATCCGATGCTTGTGCTAGCATTCCTGCGCGGCTTTGCTTGGCCATTTTTTACTCCTCTTTCATAAACTAATATTTTATAAAGGCTAAAAACATGAATTGATTGAGTTTATATCGTGTTTTTAACGTTATATATGTTTTTATTTAACCTGTTAAGGTAAAAAAGCGTTGGTAACTTGGTTTATCATTGTTTCAGATATGCCCATGTCACTCATTATCGATTCAATAATATACATTTTTCTGGCAGTATTGGTATTACTAATAACCCAATAAGGTGTGCCAGTAATTTCGCGAGGTTTGGTATTTTTACCCGATGTTTCGAGTGATAGCTTGTCTTTTGCAAGATATTGTCGTTTGCTACCATGCAATGAAGTGGCGGCAATAGCAAAAAGTGCTGGATTATAGTTATATAAAGCACTAAGTAATAATATAAAACGACTAATAATGGATTTTTCGTTTGTAAAAGTGTTGCTAGTTAATAAATCATTAAAAAGAGGATAATGATTTTCTTTTTTTACGCTAGTTCGTTGTTTTGCCAATCCTGATTGGTTTATATTTAACAAACGTCGTAATATACTTGATGCGTCTTCACCAATATGTTTAGTTTGGCCAGCAATAAATTGGTATAATTCTTCGTCGATTTCGATAGTTTTCATTATGTTACATATGCCTATTAAATTATTTTACGGGACATCCTAAAGCAGGAACTTTGCCAAGATGTGAATCATTTGCTGTTTTATTATCTAAACAACCACCTGATGGTTGCTCAAAAGCAGCATTATCTGTTTTTTGTGGCGCTTGATTTACATCATGACAGGCAGTTATCATAACTGATAATATTACTTGAAAAAATAACCGTTTCATATATTCATTATATACTTAATAAAATATTGCGCTGAGTATAACCTAACTTAGGCATAAATTGTATTGGCTATTGATAAAATAATGAAAATGCTATTGTTGTTTTTCAAAAACAATATTATCCTAAACAATGTATAACGAGTTTATACGAACATTACATGAGGAATTAATTATGAAAAAAATCGTCACATTAACTATTTTAGCTGCACTTATATCTGGATGTAGCAATAGTGATCTCCATTCTGGCGATGTATATACGGCTGATCAAGCAAAACAAGTTCAACAAGTGAGTTATGGTACAGTTGTTTCTGTACGACCAGTTAAAATTCAAGCTAATGCGTCAAATGGTAAGAGTGAAAACGTAGCGGGTACTTTAGGTGGTGCTGTTCTAGGTGGTGTTTTAGGCAATACCATTGGTGATGGCACTGGTCGAGTATTAGCAGCTGCTACAGGTGCTATTGGTGGTGCAATTTTGGGCGATGCAATTCAAAATAAAGCCAACCAAGCTGAAGGGGTTGAATTAGAAATTAAACAGAATAAGGGATCAAATATTGTTATTGTTCAAAAAGGTTCTCCTAACGATTTCTTTGTTGGCCAACCTGTTCGTTTAGTGACTAACGGTAAACAAATTAGCGCTTCACCTCGTAGTTTTAAAAATTCAATAAAATAAGAGTTTTTAATTTTTAATAAATTGCATGTCATTTTTGATTGAATTTTGCTCATCTTTATGGTGAGCAAAATGTTAATTTTACTCGTTTTTTGTAGTTATTTTTTATCATGCATTCCTAATCTGCAACAAATATTTGCCTGTCTAAGCACTAACGTATAAACTCACCACAAATTTTAATGTGATAAGGAGCAATAAAGTAATGCGTATATTACATACCATGATCCGCGTTGGCGATCTACAACGTTCCATTGATTTTTATACTCGTATAATGGGAATGCGTGTGTTAAGAACCAGTGAAAATACTGAATACCAATATTCATTAGCTTTTGTTGGCTATGGTGATGAAATTACCAGTTCAGTTATTGAGTTAACTTATAACTGGGGTACGGATCAATATGAACATGGTTCGGCATTTGGTCATATTGCAATTGGTGTTGATGATGTAGCTAAAATGTGCCATGACGTGAAACAAGCAGGCGGTAAAGTTATTCGTGAAGCCGGACCAGTTAAAGGGGGTACAACTATTATTGCTTTTGTTGAAGATCCTGATGGCTATAAGTTAGAGTTAATTCAAAACGATCAGGCCGATAGAGGATTAGGTCATTAATTTATTCTATCAATGATATCGCACTGATATTTAGGCGATATCATATATGTTTTAATTTGAATGGTTTGCCAACAAATCTGCTAATAATTGTTTATTGATAACAGTTTGTTTTGATTGCTCTAAACTAGCTGTGGTAATTATTGCGCTTAAGGCATTTAATGATACATCAAAATCATCATTGATAATGACATAGTCATACTCGTTATAATGCGAAATTTCAGCCTGTGCTTTTTTCATTCGTTTGGCAATGATATTGCTGTCATCTTGCCCACGCTTTACTAGCCGATTTTCAAGCTCTTTTAGTGAGGGTGGTAATATAAATATACTTTTTGCATGAGGCATTTTTTTGCGTACTTGCCTAGCACCTTGCCAATCAATATCTAAAAAAACATTAATACCTTGTGCTAGGCTTTGCTCGATTTCGGCTTTAGATGTGCCGTAATAGTGGTCAAAAACGTTAGCATATTCAACAAATGCCTGCTTGGCAATTAATGATTCAAAGTGCTCATGATCCACAAAATAATAATGCTCGCCATGCGCTTCACCAGGGCGAGGTGTGCGTGTTGTATGCGAAATTGATACTTTGGCTGGGTACAAATTATTTTGGGAAAGGTAAGCTTGAATTAAACTTGATTTACCAGCACCACTTGGCGCTGAAACAATAAATAGAGTTCCTGTATACATAGATTGCTTTATCACTTTTAATAAATAAATGTTTTTTAATTGTCAAAGATGCTTTTGTAAATATTATAGCAAAATTAAAAAATAGATAGAGCTCTATATCTATTTTTGATATTGGATCGTGCAATTTTTATTGTTTATCATTACTTTTTGCGATTTAGGTAAAATTATTTTACAAACATCGCTTAACACACGGTAGTTAACCAAGTTTTGTTACAAATTAATCATTGCATTGATTTGATTATGCTAACATTTGTGAGAGATGCTTTTTGATGAATAATGCCAGTAAGGTTAATGAGTACGAAGCAATACCAAAAACTAACTTAGAGATTGGTTTTTTATAATATTTTAATTTATTTTGTTTTTATTGAGTGGTGGTATAATAAAATTATGAGCACAGCATGTAAAAAATACCTCTTTGTTCTTTGGTGTGGAGCCTCCCGTTGAATTTAAAAAACACTTACTCCTTAATTTTTTGTTTGAATATGTGTTGCCATTCCAAACCGTAAACAAGCGATGACTAAACTATAAAAGGCGATAAAAACTTATTAGCAAATGATCTACAAAAACAGGCGACTTAAGTATATACTCTTTATTAATTTAATTAGCTTTATCATAGTGTAAGTTAGTTGCAATTAATGCCATTATCAGTATTAATCTTCATCAATATTTTTAAGGATCATTTAGCATGATTATAGGTAATATCAATCATTTAAGGTTAGTTCCTTATCTTCCAGAAAAAATAAAACAGTCAATTGAATATATTAAAGATAACGTGAATAGGAATACTCCTATAGGGCGTTATGATATTGATGGCGATAAAATGTTTTTTATGGTATCGGATAATTCTCCACGTCACATCAACGAGGCTAACCCAGAATATCATGAAAAATATATTGACGTTCAGATTGTTTTAGAAGGACAAGAAGGAATGGCAGTGTGCACGTTACCGCCTCACACAACAATTTTAGATGATAAATTAACAGAAAATGATATTGCTTTCATTGAAACACCGAAAGAAGAAACCATATTAGTTTTACAACCAAACGATTTTATTGTATTTTTTCCTCATGAAGTGCATAAACCACTTTGCGCAATTGATGGCAAAATGGTGACTGTTCGTAAAGTTGTGGTAAAAATTGCATTTGATTATTTAAATTTAGAATAAGGATCTTAGGTAAATATTATGGCAACAAAAATTGCGGTTATTGGCGAATGCATGATCGAACTTTCAATGAGACAAGATTCGACTACCCGAGGCTTTGGTGGTGATACACTTAATACATCTGTTTATTTGTCACGTTTATTAAAAGATAATGTTTTTTCAATTTATTATGTCACAGCGCTTGGCACTGATCCTTTTAGTCAAGAGATGTTAAATTGTTGGCAAAAAGAAAATATTCAAACGGAATTAGTACAAAAAATGCCTAACAAACTGCCTGGGCTTTATTCTATTGTTACTGATGAACAGGGCGAAAGATCATTTTATTATTGGCGCAATGATGCTGCCGCTAAATTTTGGTTGAAATCATCTGAGGCAGATAAAATCATTCAACAAATTACTCAGTGTGATTATGTCTATTTGAGTGGTATTAGTATTGCCATTTTAGATGCTGAAAGTATTGTTAAATTATTAGCACTTTTAAAACGTGTTAAATCTCATGGCGGTAAAGTCATCTTTGATAATAATTTCCGTCCACATTTATGGAGTAGCCTTGAATTAGCTCGTAGTGTTTATGCCGATATTTTATCCTATACAGATATTGCATTTTTAACGTTAGATGATGAAGATTTGTTATGGGGTAAGTTGCCTTATGAGCAAGTCATTGAACGTACAAAGCAGTTTGGCGTTACTGAAATTGTAATCAAACGTGGCAGTGATAGTTGTATTATTGATTCTGCTGAAGGTCGTTTCGAAGTTCCAGCTAATAAAATAGCAAAGGAAAATGTAATTGATACCACAGCAGCTGGTGATTCGTTTAGTGCTGGTTATCTTGCTGCCCGTTTAAACGGAAAGAATCCAACACAATCAGCATTGCAAGGTCATTTAGTTGCTGGTACAGTTATACAATATCGAGGGGCAATTATTCCCGTTGATGCCACACCTAAATTAATCAATTAAATTTGCAAAAAAGCGGTCATTAATGACCGTTTTTATTCATGTTATAACAAATAAGTGCAACAAGTATTTTGTTAAAATTTTCAGAAAAATTAGTGTTTGAGTATAAAAACACTTAATTAATGCATTTCTCTATATAGTAGTATATTTAATTAAATGCCACTGGTATAATATACAGTTGGTTTTCTATTCATTTAGTTTAAAAACACATATAAGAAGAGATCTATGTCAATCAAAGATATCGATATTCGTGGTGCGCGAACGCATAATTTAAAAAACATTAATGTAACCATTCCAAGAGATAAGCTAGTTGTAATTACTGGTCTTTCGGGATCGGGCAAATCTTCGTTAGCATTTGATACTCTATATGCGGAAGGTCAACGACGTTATGTTGAATCTTTATCGGCATATGCTCGTCAGTTTTTGTCACTAATGGAAAAACCTGATGTAGATCATATTGAAGGCTTATCCCCTGCTATTTCGATAGAACAAAAATCAACTTCGCATAATCCCCGTTCGACAGTTGGAACTATCACTGAAATTTATGATTATTTACGATTGCTTTTTGCCAGAATTGGGGAGCCTCGTTGTCCAAATCATCACTTACCATTAGCGGCTCAAACAGTATCACAGATGGTTGATAGTATTATGGCGTTGCCTGCTGAAAATCGTTATATGTTACTTGCACCCGTTGTCACAGAGCGCAAAGGTGAGTTTGTTAAATTATTTGAACAACTTGCTGCCAGTGGATATATTCGAGTAAGAGTAGATGGTGATGTCTATGATCTTTCAGATCCCCCTTTACTTGAATTACAAAAGAAACATACCATTGAGGTTGTGGTAGATCGTTTTCGTATTCGTGATGATTTAAAACCTCGTCTTGCTGAGTCAATTGAGACAGTGCTTTCAATCACTAATGGCATTGTTAAAGTAGCAAATTTGGATGATCCGCAAGCCCAAGAACATTTGTTCTCGGCTAATTTTGCTTGCCCTATTTGCGGTTATAGTATTTCGGAGCTAGAGCCTAGATTATTTTCATTTAATAACCCAGCGGGTGCATGTCCTGAGTGTGATGGATTGGGTATACAACAATATTTTGATTCAAAACGGATTGTGCAGATGCCAGAAGTTTCCTTAGCGGCTGGTGCAATTAAAGGTTGGGATCGCCGCAACTTTTATTATTTTCAGATGCTAAAATCATTAGCTGAGCATTATAAATTTGATATTGATAAACCATATGAAAAGCTACCACAAAAAATAAAAGATATCTTATTGAATGGCTCAGGTAGCACTGAAATCCAATTTGTGTATACAAATGACCGTGGTGATGTGGTTAAGCGTAAACACCCGTTTGAAGGTATTCTTAATAATTTGGCGCGTCGCTATAAAGAAACAGAATCTCAAACTATCCGCGAAGAGCTAGCAAAATATATTAGTCATCGACCTTGCCCTTGCTGTGATGGTTCAAGATTATGTACAGCAGCAAGAAATGTTTTTATAAATGATACTAATTTGCCGACGATTAGCGATTTAAGTACGCAACAAGCTAAAGACTTTTTTGATAAATTGTCATTGACTGGGCAACGAGCACAAATAGCCGAGAAAATATTAAAAGAGATCAACGATCGTTTACAATTCCTGATTAATGTTGGCCTCAACTATTTAACGCTTTCACGTTCAGCAGAAACTTTATCAGGTGGTGAAGCCCAACGTATTCGATTGGCTAGTCAAATTGGAGCTGGGCTTGTTGGGGTGATGTATGTACTTGATGAGCCTTCTATCGGTTTGCACCAACGCGATAATACCCGCTTGATTGACACATTAACGCATTTACGTGATTTAGGTAATACGGTTATTGTGGTTGAGCATGATGAAGAAGCTATTATGGCTGCTGATTATGTCATTGATATTGGACCTGGTGCTGGTGTACATGGCGGTGAAGTTGTAGCACAAGGTACGCCAAAACAAATTATGGCATGTAAAACCTCTTTAACAGGACAATATTTATCTGGAAAAGAACAAATTGAAATTCCAGCTGATCGCACTAAAGTTGATAAGAAAAAAATGTTATCGCTTATTGGTGCAACGGGAAATAATCTCAAAGATGTTACATTAAATATTCCTGTTGGATTATTTACCTGTATTACTGGGGTATCAGGATCGGGGAAATCAACTTTAATTAATGACACCTTATATCCATTAGCTCAAAATGAACTTAATGGTGCAGAAAAAAGCGATATAGCACCGTATAAAGCGATTAAAGGGCTTGATTATTTTGATAAGGTCATTGCCATTGATCAAAGCCCAATTGGTCGTACACCTCGTTCTAATCCTGCAACATATACTGGATTTTTTACATCGATCCGTGAACTTTATGCAGGTGTACCAGAATCGCGTGCTAGGGGATATACTCCAGGTCGATTTAGCTTTAATGTTAAAGGTGGACGTTGTGAGGCTTGTCAAGGTGATGGATTAATTAAAGTGGAAATGCACTTTTTACCCGATATTTATGTGCCTTGTGATCAGTGTCATGGTGCCCGTTATAATCGTGAAACCTTAGAAATCAAATATAAAGGTAAGTCGATTAACGAAATTTTAAATATGACCGTTGAAGAAGGACGTGAATTTTTTGATGCAGTTCCGATGGTATCACGCAAGCTACAAACATTGATTGATGTTGGATTGTCTTATATAACTATTGGGCAGTCAGCAACCACATTATCGGGTGGTGAAGCACAACGTGTAAAGCTTGCAAAAGAATTATCTAAACGAGATACAGGTCGAACTTTATATATACTAGACGAACCAACAACTGGTTTACATTTTGCTGATGTGAAGCAATTGCTAGCACAATTACATTCATTGCGAGATAAAGGAAATACCATTGTTGTTATCGAGCATAACTTGGATGTGGTTAAAACCGCTGATTGGATTGTTGATTTGGGTCCTGAAGGAGGTAATGGTGGCGGTGAAATTATCGCCGAAGGCACACCAGAAGAAGTGGCAAAATCTAAACAGTCCTATACGGGAAAATACTTAAAACCATTGTTAGAAAAACAAAAAGCCAAATAGCCAAGTGCTATCACTTCTACTCAAAACATATAAGTGCGACAAGGGCGCACTTATGACACCTAACTTATTGATTTAATTGAATAAAGTTGGGTGGGCTATTAAAGTGAACAACTTTAATTAGCTACCCTTCACAATATCTGAGTAGGACGTTACACATGTCCGAAAGGATATTGTGTAACCTATATTCGGTAAAGAATAATTTTTTAGTCTGTGAAAGACAATCTCATATATTTAAAGAACTAATTCTTTGGACAATTCAATTAATCATATCTGATATTCTGGAATTTCCAAGGTATTCAATAAGAAATTATTGAGCTGACCAAGGAAACGAAAGAACCCATCAGCATATAGTTTAAGCTAGAATTGACCTATTGTGAAGTTAAATAAGTGCACAAGCTGTTATTATCATTGTTGGCATATTTTATAGGCACTATGTTATATAAAATATGAGTCAACCTGTTATATGGCTAACAGTAGCCTAGGGATAGTGCGAGATTGGCAACGGTCTGGTGCGGAGCTTCCTGACAATGTACCCCCTTGAGGAATAGCAAGGTTAATGCGTATCGTGAGGTAACATTAAGTAATGGCAAGTAGCATGTCATGAGGGGCTAGGCTAAATAGAAAGATGAACGTAAGTGAATTGCTGATAAACGTCGTGAATTGTAAAGAGCTTAAGCTACTGACAAGCTCTAACCAAAAAGGTATATAGTGGGATATCTCTTTTTACATTGGGGATACGTCATCATAAACACTATCGGCGAACAGGCAGCATCTTAACTATTTATGTGATAATAATGGAACTTGGTAAGCCTGTATTTCCGCCGAAAGGCAGGTAGAGCGCAAGCGATACTGTTGGGGGTGCAGGTAAGGGAGGTTAGAGAAAGCGAATGATTGGCTGTAATGGCTGATATAGGGTATGAAACATGACCTAACCCGAAAGGGTGCAGACTTCTAACTGGTCTTTCATCGTAAGATGTTGGCTAATCCTTTTGTGGTCATTTCTTCGGGAATGATTGGGTGAGGAAGGAAACAGGCAAGTAAAACAAGCCCATTTCCCTACTCTAACAATTTTACCATGTGACAGAGAAGTAGAATTTATTTGGTAACTTGAATAATTCTTCTCTCCGTTCACGATAGAAGAAATTATTCATCACAAACCAAGTAGATTTCTGCTTATTTCTGTTACGACAGGAGTAAGTATGAAAGAGTACACTAAGTTTAACCAAAAAGTTAAAAGTAGTCCAGCTCCAGCGACTCCTGACATGAATGAGCTATGGCACACTATAGATTGGGTCAAAGCAACAAAACATGTTAAAGGGTTGCAGGTACGGATTGCGAAGGCAACAATTGAAGGTGACTATCGTAAGGTTAAACGCTTACAAAGGTTACTAACACGCTCAACGTACGCCAAGCAGTTGGCAGTGCGGAGGGTGACGGAAAACAGAGGTAAAAGAACGGCAGGCGTTGACAAAGTAACATGGTCAACACCAAAGAGTAAATGGAAAGCCATTGCAACGCTAACAAGTAAAGGATATAAACCCATGCCGTTAAGGCGAGTTTATATTCCCAAGTCTGACGGAAAGAAGCGCCCATTAGGCATTCCGACCATGAAAGACAGAGCAATGCAAGCGCTGTACTTATTTGCTTTACAGCCTGTTGTTGAAACTACAGCGGACAAAAACTCGTATGGATTTCGCATCAATCGCTCAACGGCGGACGCGATAAGCCACGTGCATAAGATATTCTCACGCAAAGGGAGTCAAATGAGACAAACGGCGCAATGGGTATTGGATGCCGATATACAAGGTTGTTTTGACCATATAAGCCATGATTGGTTAATCGCAAATATTCCGATGAATAAGCGGATATTAGCAAAATGGTTAAAATCGGGCGTAGTGGATATGGGACAGGTCAAGCGGACGGAGGAAGGTTACACCACAAGGGGGGTATTATTTCACCGACTTTGGCGAATATGGCACTGGATGGCATGGATGAACTATTAACGAAACACTTCGGTATAGTAGGAAATAGACAACGGCGAGCCAATAAGGTGTATATGGTTCGATATGCGGATGATTTTATTATATCTGGAAGTTCGAAAGAATTACCGGAAAATGAAGTTATACCAGTAATGCGTGAATTTTTGAAAGAGAGAGGATTAACCTTATCTGAAAGAAAGACGCGCATTGTTAATATCGAGCAAGGATTTGATTTCTTAGGGTGGACAGTAAAATCATTTAAAGGCAAATTGTTGATTAAACCAAGCAAAAAGAATGTGAAAGCATTTTATCGCAAGGTAAAAGAGACAATAAGTGCAATGAAGATGGTTAAGCAGGACATACTAATAGCAAAATTAAATCCAATGTTAAGGGGATGGGCTAACTATCACCGTAGCATTGTTGCTAAAGAAACGTACAGTAAAGTAGACCATTTAGTCTGGAAAGCGATTTGGCGTTGGTGTTGTCGAAGACACAGTAACAGACGGAAACGATTTGTAAAAGAGAAATATTTTACAAGGACACAAAACAGGGACTGGATATTTGGCACACACAATAAATCGACATGGTGAAAAGAAATGGATGGAATTACTGCTGTGCAGTAAGACAGAAATTAAACGTCATATAAAGGTGAAGTCGGAATACAATCCGTTTTTACCTGAATGGGAATTATACGGCGAAACGCTATACCAAAAACGGATGTACGAAGATTATTCGCACAGAAGTCAATGGCAAAGGTTGTATAAAGAACAAAAAGGGCGTTGTGGATTATGTCAGTTACCTATCACAAAAGAGACAGGTTGGCATGACCATCATATTATATACCGTGTACATGGGGGAGATAATAAGCTAGAAAACAGAATATTATTACACCCTGTATGTCATACTAAAGTTCATGCACTGAAGTTAGAAGTATTGAAACCGACTTAGCAATAAGTTAATAGAAAGGCTTGAGCTGTATGCGGAGAAATTCGCTCGTACAGTTCTTAGGGGGCGGCGACACAGTAATGTGTCGTTGCTACCCGACGATGGGCGAAATATTGTAAATACCCCAAACTTAGTACACAACTCACGTAGAAAATCATGCTGCTTGTTTTAGTGTTTTATACTCAATCGGTGTCATGTTATTTAATGCCTCATGCGGTCTTTCGGTGTTATAAATTGTTAACCATTCTTCAGTTATTCTCCTTGCTTGAGCTAAGTTGTTAAAAAGATATAAATCGAGTACTTCAGTACGATAGGTACGATTAAATCGTTCAATATAGCCATTTTGATAAGGGCTACCGGGCTGGATATAATCAATGGTTATATCATGTGATTTAGCCCAGTTGGTAAAGGTTTTTCCTGTAAATTCTGGCCCATTATCGACCCGTATTTTTAATGG
>NZ_LZGX01000108.1:0-36155 GCF_001690825.1 Gilliamella sp. Fer1-1 | reverse complement strand
ATAAAATTAATATAATATCTGATCGTTTTTATAAAAAACTAAGTTTTATCCTCCTCTAAAGGCTAGTGTCGGTTTATTCTACACTAGAATAAACCGATAACTAATCATATACAAAAATAATAACAGAAACTTACACTTAAAATATCTTACCCAAAATTTTTAATATGTATTGTTATTCTATGATTAAATCCTCTTTTGCTTTTATCATAGATAATTTTCTACTTTCTTGACTTGCCAAGTTTAAAATCGCACTTCACGTTTTTATGCAAGGCTTACATAAAATAATTATATAAAAATAAAATAGTTAATTTATCATTCTAAATGATTATAAATGGTGCAAGGCAAGATTATCTGAAAGTGGATAGACCACACTAAATCATACAACTTTTTAAGAGGTAAGGAAAACTTATTACAACTAAAAAGGAGCTAGAACAATAATGAATAAGATTAAAGGAACAAGGCGAACATTCAATGATGATTTTAAACACCAAATGGTCAGTTTTTATTAAAACGGTAAATCAAGTAGTGAAATCGTTGCAAAATATAATTTGACTTCATCAGCATTGGATAACGCAAGTCAGCCAAAGTGGCTCATTTAAAATAAAAGATAATCACAGTCCGCAAGAACAATGGTTGATTGCTTTGCGCAAAGCGCTTAAGCAACACCGTGTGGAAACGATAAGCACTGATAATGGGATGAATCACTATTCTAAACGAAAACGACATCGTTATAGCGCAATAAAACTATATATTATCAAGTTATTATGCTTATTGTTAGTGTAAATTGAATAAACAAAAATCAGTAAGACTTTATGCAGTTAAAATAGTGATGCTGTTTAACCAAAGCTATCATTCTTATGGTACAAGGCGAATTCGTTTTGATTTGCAAAACGAGAATATTTAGGTATCACGTCGTTATATTACTTGGGAGATGAAATCCTTTATTACTCGTATCAAAATACACCGTTAAACATTATAAATTTCACGATACAGAAGTGAATGAAACATCCACAAAGAATTATTGGCAACAGTAATTTGACGTAGATGATAAAAAGCAAATTGTTGTCGCGGATTTAACTTATATTCGAGCTAACCAACGTTGGCATTATTTATTGTGTTTTAGTGAATTTATCCAATATGCAGATTGCCATCATGTTGGTAAACATAAAACGGCAGAGCTTGTCATGTTAGCATTAAGCCAAATTAAACAACCATTATCGAAATTGGATTTATTTCATTCAGATCGAGGTGAAAAGTTTGATAATTGGCTATTGGAGGATTGTTTTAAGGCATTTAATATCACGCATTCATTAAGCAAGAAAGAGGGTTTTTATGACAATAAGGTAGCCGAAGCGACATTGAAAACAATTAAAACGAAGTTTGTAAAAGGCCAACATTTCAATCCCATAACTGAGTTACAAAGTGCTTTTTCAGTTTATTCTATTGGTATAATAATAGACGATGACATTCTTCATTAGGCTACTTGCCTACCGTTGAATTTAAGAAGCACTTACTCCTTAATTTTTTTGTTTGAAAATGTATTGCCATTTCAACTGCAAATGAAAACAGTAAACGCTTCCATACATGGTTATTATTTTACTAAACTGGTTCTTGCACATAGACAAGAAACCATTAATATAGCAAATAGAGCGATACTATTAACGCATAGTTTAATCGTTTCAGATTCATTGAATATTTCTGGCAAATAAGATCAAATCCCAAAAAACTTGCACTTCACTGATGTTTATAAAAGTAATGTTTATCAAATGCGAAGATTTATATGAATAAAAAATCACTATTTTTAATCATATTATTAATAACTAACTAACTTTGCCTACGGTAGTGAAGCAGTTTGGGATCTGACTTTTGATAAAAAATATAGTTTACCCAATATAATAATAAACCTTGAAGGTGAAAAAATTGCATTGACATTGGATACTGGCACTAAAGAAGCTTTACATCTGCCAATAGAGCTAATTGATAAAATCCCAAATAAATCTGAAAATTCACAAAAAATAAGAAGTATTGATTTATCTGGTAACATGACAGAGAGTAGAACATTTATTATCAATGAGTTAGAGTTGAATTCTTTTATTTTTAAACGTGTGGAAGTTGTAGAATATAAAAATTGAAGACTGAGTTTTTCTAGTAGTAATGATAATAACGAGAATAATAATATAGAAAACCCAGTTATTGGGTTGGGTTTATTTGATAGTTATGTTTTAACTATTAATTATCCTGAAAGTAAAATAATAATATCGGATGAAACAGATATTGCTACGGATCTTGATAAAAAATGGATTGCAATTCCCTTTCATATTAATGGTGAGGGCTTAGTTATAGATATGTCGGATGGTATAAAGAGTTATAAAATGGTTTTAGATACTGGAGCCACTATGTCAGTCATAAAAGAACAATCACTTTCAGCAAAAACGATTAAAAAGAACGACGATGAAAGTGATTATAAATTTGTATCACTTAAAGTCGATAATGTTGTTAATGATAATATCGACGCTGTTATATTGGATTCTCTTCCCACTGAATTTCAGTCTGATGGATTAATCGGGTTTGATTTCCTTAGTAAAAATATAGTGAAGATTGATTTCAAAAATAAGCAATTATGGATTCAAACTGTGACACAATAGGCCAATAATGGTACAACTCGTAATAAATGCTCCTTATGTGTTTGAACGCAACGTAAGGCTAGTTAGAAGGTAATGACTTCTACTCCACTTAAACTGGTGCTATCACATAACTTATTTTTGGACTAGTCTATAGAATTCAAAAAATTTTGAACTAATAAGTTATCGCTTTAAGTGGATTTCATCAGAATTTAGTAGACTGAAATATAACTTTTATTTCTGTTTTTCAATCAATTGTATCAGTGAATAGGGGATTATAGAAAAGATATTGGAGCGGGAAACGAGGTTCGAACTCGCGACCCCGACCTTGGCAAGGTCGTGCTCTACCAACTGAGCTATTCCCGCATAAGTAAAGGTTGGTGCCCGGGGCGAGACTTGAACTCGCACGGCCAAAAAGGCCGAGGGATTTTAAATCCCTTGTGTCTACCGATTTCACCACCCGGGCTCAAAACTGACTTACAAAAAGTAATTCGCTTTGAATGCAGTGCATTTTACCTATCTTATGATTTCAGTCAATAGAAATTTTAAATTAATTGTTTAATTGCTCAATGTTTAGCTAATTAATGATTAAAATAGGGGTGTCAGTTAATTGATAAGGCGATAAGTAATTTTGTTTATACGTTTTGATTGAACAAAATTACTTATATAAAAAAGTGTTTGCTCAGAAATATAGAGAGTTGGTTATTCTTCTTCTAATAAATCACTGTGCGCTATCCATAAATATTGTAACATTGATAATAGCGTTAAAACTGTCGCAATAAATAATGCAACGAGACCAGCATAAATGACCATATCACAAGGACGCCATAGTAACCAAGTTAACGCGGTCATTTGGGTAATTGTTTTTATTTTACCAATTGACGAAACGGCCACGCTTTTACGTTTACCAATTTCAGCCATCCATTCTCGCAGGGCTGATATGATAATTTCGCGTGAAACAATAATAATTGTTGGAATAGAGATCCACCATGCTTGATAATATTGTGTAATTAAAACTAAAGCAATTGTCACCATAATTTTATCAGCAACAGGATCTAAAAAAGCACCAAATTTAGTTGTTTGTCCTAAGCGACGGGCAAGATAGCCGTCTAAAACATCGGTTACGGCCGCAATTAAAAAAATCAATGCAGAAAAAAAACCAGCCCATTGATGAGGAAACCAATAAAATGCCATCACAAAAAAAGGAATTAAAATGACTCTAAATAGTGTTAAGGCTGTTGGAAAATTAATTTTCATGTGATAGAAGCTCTTTTTTATTTTATTAATCAATGCATTAGTAATTAGCGAAAAATAGTCTTTTATTGGTGATTATGTTGCCTGAAAAATGTTAATTTTTCAATGTGTTATTGCTTTAAATTTAGATAAATTTTTTCAGCTAATGATTTAGATATTCCTTGCACTTGCGCTATTTCATCAATGCTGGCATTTTTTAGTTCTCTTAACCCACCAAAGTGTTTAAGTAATGCTTGCCTCCTTTTGGCTCCAACTCCTTCAATATGTTCCAAAGCACTATCGGTAAGTTGTTTGATGCCTTTTTTTCGTTGGCCGACAATGGCATGATCGTGTGATGCATTTCTGATCTGTTGAATGAGTAATAGAGCAGGGGAATGATCATCCAGATAGCGTCCAGTGCCATGAGCCTCAAAGAAAAGGGTTTCTAATCCTTCTTTACGCTCAGCACCTTTTGCTACCCCAATTAAAATAGGATGATTTTTATTCCAATTAACATTCAATTGGTCAAATACTTGCAACGCTTGGTTAAGTTGTCCTTTACCGCCATCAATAAAAATGATGTCGGGGATTTTTTCGTCAGGAAGCTCTTTTTTGTTGTAACGGCGTGTTAATACTTGTTCCATTGCTGCATAATCATCACCTGGTGTGATACCTGTAATATTATAGCGTCGAAATTCGGCTTTAACAGGTCCTTTATCGTCAAAAACAACACAAGATGCAATGGTGTTTTTGCCCATAAAATGGCTAATATCAAAGCATTCCATGCGGTTAATTTTATCAATCCCTAAAAAAGCTTTTAATGCATCGTAACGTTGTTTTATGGTTGAGTTTGCTAATAGCTTATTTTTTACTTCAGTTTGAGCATTTACCGTTGCAATGTTGAGTAATTTTAGATTATCACCTTTAGGTTCATCAACCAATTTAACTTGGTGTTCAGCAATAAGTGACAGTGTCTCTTCTATAGGTTTTTTATCCGATAAAGAATAATTCAACAAAATTTTCTTAGGAATGTTGCGGTTTTGATTACCTTGTAAATAAAATTGCCCTATAAATGTTTCAATAACTTCTTCTAATTCCGTATTGGATGGTACTTTAGGGAAGTAAGATCGATGACCAAAGGTTTGCCCGTTGCGAATAAATAAAACATATATACATGCTAAACCTAATTCATAATGAAAGCCAATCACATCAAGATTATCATTATTGTTATAAATTGCTTGTTTTTCATTGATATGTTTTATTGCTTGTAGTTGATCGCGTAGTGTTGCCGCTTTTTCAAAATTAAGTTCATTGCTGGCTTTTTGCATATCTTCAGTGATTTTTTGTAAGATTTGTTCTGATTGCCCAGACAGAAATAACCTTACATAGTTAACTTGCTGTTGGTAATCTTCATCACTCACTAAACCAGGTACGCAAGGCCCTAAACAACGCTTAATTTGATATTGTAGACAAGGACGGGTGCGATTGCGATATGTCGAATTCAGGCATTGTCTTATTGGGAATGTTTTTTGTAACAAGGCTAATATTTGTTTAACAGCATAGCCACTGGGATAAGGACCAAAGAACTCATCTTTTTTCCGATTTACAGCTCCTCGGTAAAGCGATAGTTGAGGATGTTGTTCTTTACTTAATTTTATAAATGGGTAGCTTTTATCGTCTTTTAAAAGCACATTGTATCGTGGCTGATACTTTTTTATATAAGTTTGTTCAAGTAGTAAAGCTTCGGTTTCGGTATTAGTAATTGTGAATTCAACATGGCGGATATGACTAACTAGCATATCTGTCTTTAAGGTTTTTTTGCTATTGTTAAAATAGCTTTTTAGACGGTTATTAAGATCTTTTGCCTTTCCCACATAAATAATCGTCTGTTTATCATTAAACATTTGATAAATACCCGGTTTATGTGGGACAGTTTTTAAAAAAGATGCTGAATCAAATGAGTTCATATTAGTTTTCAAATGTGAGGGCTTTTTTCTCTATTATCCTCATAATGGTGCTAAGCAAACCATTTATCAAGAGGTAAACTAGCCCAGCAGCAATAAAAATAGTGAAATCGTAGTAATCCGCATTCAAATCATTACTATAACCCATCACATCCATCACAGGAATCATTGCGGCTAATGCAGTACCTTTTACGACAAACACGACTTCATTTGAATAAGTGGAAAGTGCACGTTTTAAAGCATAAGGAAAAACAACTTTTAACGTTTGTATTTTATCCATACCAAGTGCTTTACAAGCTTGCCATTGTCCTTTAGGTAAGGCTTTTAACGAGCCATAAAAAATTTGCGTTGTATAGGCAGCGCTGTTAAGTGTTAATGCCAAATAGGCACAAAACCAAGGTGATGAGATGGTATTATAAAGTAATGGTAATTTGATTAAAATATCTTTAAACTGTGATGGTCCATAATAAATAAGTAATAGCTGTACAAGTAAAGGTGTACCGGTAAATATAATAATATATGTGCGTATTACTTTATTTAGTATAAAGTGATTTAGTGATAATAAACATGATAAGCAAGTAGCAATAACTCCTGCAGATAAAATACCTAAAATGCTTAAACTTAATGTTTCAGGAAGACCTTGGCAGATTATTTTTAGGTAATGAATAAAATTATCAAACATAATGCGACCTTACTAATTTTTCGCTGAGGTAGGTTGTTCAAAATAGGTTGAGCGTTTTTCAATGCGCGATATAATTTTTTGACTAAAAATTGAGATAATTAGATAAATAATCATAGCCACGATATACCATAAAAAAGGTTGATTGGTTCGTGCAACAATGGTTTTGGTTTGCATCATTAAATCATTAATGGCAATTGCTGAAACTAATGCCGTATCTTTTAATAATATTAACCATTGATTACTTAGGCCCGGTAAAGCATGGCGCCACATTTGTGGCATAATAATGCGAAAGAATGTGCGAGATTTGCTTAGTCCTAAAACTTGCGCGGCCTGCCGTTGTCCATTAGAAATTGCTTTAAATGCACCACGTAAAGTTTGAGAGGCATAAACAGCATAGAGAAGAGAAAGTGCGGCAACACCACATAAAAAAGGGCTAACATTAAAATCTTCAATGTTTAGCTGTATTGTTAAAGATGTAAAATACAGATCAATGGTGAAGCCATCATTTAATAATATCAATAATAAAGGTAAACCGTTATAAATGGCTATCACAATTAATAATTCGGGTAATGCTCGAATAGTTAAGTTAAATAAAGACATGGTCCATGCAATGGGTTTGAATGGAACGGATTCTAATATTGAGAAAATAAAAGCAAATATAATCCCAACAATTAATGATACAAAGGCTAATGATAATGTGGTAGAAGTAGCTTCAATAAGCGGCAAAATATAACCATCCATTGAAGACAAAACCCATTTCATTTTATTTGCAAAAAAATCAAACATAAAAAAACCAAGATTAAATTAAAAAATAAATTCGCCGCAAGTGAATGCGGCGAGGTCATTATTATAAAATATATATTTAAATATAAAGTTTATTTGTTAAACCATTTTTTATAGATAGCATCTAGTTCACCGTTAGCTTTCAGTTTATCTATTGCTTGATCAAATTGGTTAAGTAGCTTTTCGTTACCTTTACGTATCGCAATTCCTAGCCCTTCACCAAAAAAGTCGTGGTCAATAATTTTATCACTTAAAGGAACGATGTCTGCATCTTTACCTAACCATTCACCAGCAACAATTGAACTTGAAACGATTGCATCAATTCGCTTAGCTTTTAAATCTAAAATAGCGTACTGATAGCTGTCATAACTTACCTGTTTGACATCTGGGTACTTTTCATTTAGGTATTTTGGATAAGTTGTGCCTTTTTGGATCCCAACACGTTTACCCTTTAATTGTTCAAGATCCGTTAGTGTATCTTTTAATGTAATAAACTGAATTGAGCTATCATCATAATAAATTTTTGTAAAATCAACTTGTTTTTGTCGTTCTGGCGTAATGTCAATACCCGCTATAGCAGCATCAATTCGACGTGTTTTTAAGCTAGGAATTAGGCCATCAAATGATTGATTAACCACTTTACAAGATGCTTTTATTTCATCACAAATTTTATTTATGACATCAATATCGAAGCCAATAATTTCATTTTTTTCATTAGTAAATTCAAAAGGCGCATAAGTTGCTTCAGTGCCGATGGTTAAAGTGTCTACAGCTTGAGCTAAAAATGTTGTTCCTGCAAGACAAATGGCTAGTAACGTTTTTTTCATATATCCACCCAATTTTATTTTAATTAATGTGATAAATAAGCTTTAAATTGCTCGGTTTTAGGATGTGCAAAGCATTCAAGTTGTCCTTGCTCAATAATTTTGCCATGCTCCATATAAATGACTTGTGAGGCTACTTTGCGCGCAAAATCGACTTCATGAGTCACAATAATTTGTGTAATACCTGTTTGCGAAAGCTCATTAATAATTTCAGCAATTTGTGATGTGATCGCTGGATCTAATGCGGCTGTTGGTTCATCAAATAATAATATTTGTGGCTCCATCATTAATGCCCTTGCAATAGCCACTCTTTGTTGTTGACCTCCTGAAAGATGAAGGGGATAACGCTGAGCCATATTATCAATTTGTAACCGCGCTAAAATTGCCATTGCTTTATCGCTAGCTTCTTTTTTTGATAACTTTAAAACTTGGCAGGGCGCTTCAATCAAATTTTCTAGCACCGTTAAATGTGGCCATAAATTGTAATTTTGAAAAACCATGCCGACATTTTTGCGAAGGTGTCGAATTGTGGATTCGCTGATTTTTTCTGAAAAATCAAAATGCGAGTTGGCAATAGTCATTTTACCTGATGTCGGTATTTCAAGTAAATTGAATACTTTTAATAAAGAGCTTTTACCCGCACCACTTTGACCAAGTAATACAATTGTTTCGCCAAGTGGATAACTAAGAGAAACATCATTTAAGGCCTGATGTGCACCATAAAAACAGTTAATATGGTTTAATTCAATATTCATTATATATTTTTCTTGACTGTATAATTGATTAAATATTACTTTTTTTTGCATAAAAATGCAATCTAATTTATTGGACAATCTTTTCTTTGCTGTGTTTTTATACCAAAATAGACGTATTACCTGAATTTTCTTTACAAAAATTTAGGCCAAATAAAACTAATGACTATTAGTAATGATAGGAATTACTGGGCCAAGATATTTGGGTTCTTTATTAAGAATATAGAGATCAATAAAGGCACTGACGCGCGCAAACATTTCACGAATGCGCACTAGTTTCATGCTTGCTGGTGCTGGCACAGCAAAGCATTGTGCTTGAATGTTATGTGCAAGCGCAATAAAAATAGCCCGTTCACAGTGAAACTCTTGCGTAATAATAGTAAAGTCATTGGCATCAAATACTTTATTGGCTCGAACTACCGAATCAAATGTTCTAAAGCCGGCATAATCTAAAACAATCGAATCGCTAGGAATACCTGCTTTTATTAAATCTTTCTTCATGGTGATGGGTTCGTTGTAACTCAAAAGCGCGTTATCGCCACTTAATAATAGATAATCAACTTTATTTTGCCAGTATAGATCGATGGCTCCATCAATACGATTCCGATAAAAGCCATTTATTCCGCCACCACGAACATATTTTGCTGTACCAAGTACCACACCGATCGGACGGTATGGCAGTTTGTTTTCATCATGGTAAATATAAGGTGCCGTTTTGTAGCTGATCCAATAGTCTAACCCCAATATTGCAGACATTGTAATCAAGCACAATCCAGTAAAATAAGCAATAAGCTTTTTTAAGTTCATGCTATAACCAGTCAAAAATAATTACCATTATTGGAAATAAAAAAGGCGCTGTCAATGATGTCATAATACCGCATAATACTAAAGATAACGAACTGTAGGCGCCTTCGTTGTAATCTACTTCAATACAACGAGCAGTACCAACAGCATGCGATACAGCACCAATAGATAATCCTCTAGCTGAGGCCGATTTTATTTTAAATAAATTTAATATTTGATGTCCAAATATGCCACCTAATGTGCCAACAAGTATTACACATAATGCTGCAATAGACGGAATTCCTCCCTGATTGCTGGCAATAGTCACTGCAATTGCCGTTGTAACTGATTTTGGTAAAACCGATGCGGCTATTTCATCATTACCACCTAACCAAAATGTAATACAAACGCCTGTTATCATTGAAGCAATTGATGCGGTAAAGGTAATAAGCATTATCGATTTCCAACGCGCTTTGATTTGTGGAATCAATTCATATAAAGGGTAGGCTAAAGCAACCACGGAGTAAGGTAATAAGTCATTAATAATTTGTATGTTACTAACATATTCCACATAACTTGTGTTGGTTATTAGTAAAATTGGAATTAATACAATGACTGAAATCACTAAAGGGTTGAATAGCGGATTTTTTAGTTTCAATGCAACCCGACGAACAATGAGAAAAACGCCAAGCGTTAAAGGTAACATCCATATCATGGTTGATTTTCCTTTTTTTCGGGTTCAACAATTGAGCTCTTAGTTGGTAAGCGATGGCAATGTTCAGTTAAAAATGCAGTTAGTAGCAGTACAATAAATGATCCTCCTACACTACTAAATATTATAGGTATCCAGTTTTGCAATAAGAGTGAATAATTATCCATTATTCCCATAGCTGCGGGAATAAAAAGTAATGTCATGTACCGCATGAAAAGGTTACAACTATTTTTAATCCAACAAGTAGGAATAAGTTGAAAAGCAAGTAAGAAAAATAGAATCAACAAACCGATAATACTACCTGGGATCATTATCGGTAATATTTTAGAAATGATGTTTCCTGCCCATAAGCAAATAGTCAGTATAATCAACCCTCGGCTATAACTGAACAGTGTATAGTACAAAGAATAAAGTCGATGTCTTATTGTGGCGTGCTTCGCTAAAAAATGTTTCATAACGTGAATGCTATTAATCTTAATTTTTAATTATGACTATATGCCTGTAGTTAGCGTTGACATAAATTGAATAAAGCATATCATACGCCCGTCAAATCTAATTATCCAACTAAATAATGACAATATTGATAAAGTTGTTTTAGTATTAAAAGCTTTTCCGGCTGTTCTATATAAGTTTCCGCAAGCTGTTCTAAGGTTAGTAAATAATCTTGAATTTTTTGGATATTAAATTTATCGCGGCAATAATCCTTCCAAATAATCTGTTCATGCTCTGTTAGTATTTGTGGGTAATTACGTGCTTTATATCTAAAAAATAGCGTTGCTAAGCGAGGATCATCAAATGTGAATGATAAACTGTCTAATAAATGTGGCGGTGTTGTTCGAATAGTTTCACAGCGTAATTTGTCTTGGCTATTTAAAAAACCACTATATATTTGGCCATCAACATCAGAACTAATCGAAAAATGATTATCTATTGCAAATAATTCTCTCATTTTATCTTGCAATATTGTTTGATTTTGCAATAACCGTTGTTGATTGATTAAACATTGTTCTATATCAATATCAAACCTTGTTGCGTTTTTGGGTAATAGTGTTTTTAACGGAGCAACAATAGGGCATTTGTTTATATGAATTAACTTTAAAGGAATTCGTGATTCATTAAGTTCAAGATCTTCTGTTTTTGTATAAAGTTTTTCTTTAATTTTTTCTGCTGGTAAATCAATAACTGAGTTAATATCTCCAGTTAAATCACAAACAATAACGGCATTATTTTGTAACGGGTGCCAAGCAATAGGGCAAACTAATGCTAGATTGCCTCGATGGCTACCTAGCATGCCCGATATATGAACAATAGGATTCATATTAATTACATCAATAAGCTCAGCAACTTTATTTTTGTTGCGCAATGTAAAAAAGTAATTGAAAAGTTTAGGTTGCTTTGTTTTTATTAATTTTGCCATGGCAATTGTTGCATACACATCAGACATTGCATCATGTGCATGCTCATGTTCAATATGATTCGCTTTTGTTAAATGCTCCAAACGAAAGCTAGGTAATCCCGCATCATTAATCGGCCAGTTGATACCTTCAGGTCTTAGTGCATAACACGCTCGAACAACATCAAGAAGATCCCATCTTGAATTACCATTTTGCCAACTATAAGAATAGGGATCGTAAAAATTGCGATATAAAATATTACGCGTTACTTCATCGTCAAAACGAATATTGTTATAGCCTAAAATACAGGTATTGGGGTGGCAAAAAGCGTGATGAATTAGTCGGGTAAATTCTGCTTCACAAATACCTTCTTGATTGGCTTTTTGAGGTGTAATTCCAGTGATGAGTACAGCTTCTGGACTAGGTAGATAATCTTGTGTTTGACGGCAATATATCACTAGTGGGTCTTCAATAATATTAAAATCCGCATCAGTACGAACCCCAGCAAATTGAGCAGGGCGGTCTAATGCTGGATGAATTCCAAATGTTTCATAATCATGAAAGTAAAAAGTTGGCTGTTCTAAGTTGTTTTTCATGGTGCTCTTTTGCTCATAATCTTTCTTTTATTTCTTTAAATTCAATCGCATATAATAAATTTTGTTCATTTTTGTTTTTAGATATTTAAATGTTTTTTTGTTTGTTCACTTGCAAATGTGTACAGATTGAGTACATAATTACATTTTTATATGTGTACAGAATGTAGAAGATAAAAATGGCGTTAAGTGATACAAAATTAAAATCAATATTAAATAAACCTTACACTGGGTTGCCCGAGTTAACAGACGGCGATGGTTTAGGTGTAAGAATATCACAAAAAGGGACAATTGCATTTCAATTTTGCTACTGATAGAACTGAAAAGCACAAAGGATGACGATAGGGCGTTCGCTTAAAGATGCTCGGTTTTTAGTTGGTGAACTAAGAGATTTATATAACAAAGGAATAGAGCCGAAAAAGCATAATCAAGTAAACAATACAGACATGACTTTGAATGCTTGCCTTGATTATTATAGGAGAAATATGTATAAACACTGAGAGATAAAACTACCACACTGTATCAAACCGTTGTATGCAAAAATCTTTATGATCAATTTCCTGATATACCTATTAATGAAATATCTGAGCGTGACTTGGTCACTTTTTTTGAAAAAGCAAAAACAAATTAATCTTAAAAGAGCTAGAACAATAATGAATAAGATTAAAGGAACAAGGCGAACATTCAATGATGATTTTAAACACCAAATGGTCAGTTTTTATTAAAACGGTAAATCAAGTAGTGAAATCGTTGCAAAATATAATTTGACTTCATCAGCATTGGATAACGCAAGTCAGCCAAAGTGGCTCATTTAAAATAAAAGATAATCACAGTCCGCAAGAACAATGGTTGATTGCTTTGCGCAAAGCGCTTAAACAACGCCGTGTGGAAAACGGTAAGCTCTGATAATGGGATGAATCACTATTCTAAACGCAAAACGACATCGTTATAGCGCAATAAAACTATATATTATCAAGTTATTATGCTTATTGTTAGTGTAAATTGAATAAACAAAAATCAGTAAGACTTTATGCAGTTAAAATAGTGATGCTGTTTAACCAAAGCTATCATTCTTATGGTACAAGGCGAATTCGTTTTGATTTGCAAAACGAGAATATTTAGGTATCACGTCGTTATATTGCTTGGGCGCGATGAAATCCTTTATTACTTGTATCAAAATACACCGTTAAACATTATAAATCTTACGATACAGAAGTGGATGAAAAATCCACAAAGAATTATTGGCAACAGTAATTTGACGTAGATGATAAAAAGCAAATTGTTGTCGCGGATTTAACTTATATTCGAGCTAACCAATGTTGGCATTATTTATTGTGTTTTAGTGAATTTATCCAATATGCAGATTGTCATCATGTTGGTAAACATAAAACGGCAGAGCTTGTCATGTTAGCATTAAGCCAAATTAAACAACTGTAACTATCCCCTAAAATAGTACAGCAAAAAAGTAGAAAATTCTCTATGATAAAAGAAAAGGGGATTTAATGATGAAAAAAATGACTGAACATCAAATCGTAGCTATTTTAAAAGAAACTGAAGCGGGTATTCCCGTTAAAGAGCTGTGCCGTAAATATGGCATGGGTAATTCAACTTTTTATAAATGGCGGGAAAAATATGGCGGTATGGAAACTTCAGACATCAAACGTCTAAAAGAACTCGAAGCGGAAAACCGCAAGCTTAAGCAGATGTTTGCCGAACTGAGCTTAAAATCCCAGCTTCAGGAAGAAATCATAAAAAAGCTTTAGTGCCCACAAAGGCACGTAAAACGTGGGCACAGCAACTACAACAAAATCATTCAGTTACTATTGTTATGAGTTGTGCTATTGTTGGCTTAAGCCGTTGTGCTTACTACTATCAATCTAAGTTACAGGATGATTCGTGATTATTTCGGTGTTGAATGCTATCACAGACTGGCATTTACGATGGGGCTTTCCTAAATGTTTTAATCGTATCAGAAAGCTCAGCTATCAATGGAATCATAAACGTGTTTATCGAGTGTATTGTGAGTTAAAACTGAATCTTAAAACAAAACGAAAACAACGAATGCCACCTCGGGCGTCAGAAAAGTTATTGGCTCCCAATAAAAAAAGTGAATGTTGGTCAATGGATTTTATGAGTGACAGTAGTCGTAATCAACGTCGCTTTAGAACATTCAATGTCATCGATGACTTTAATCGTGAGGCGTTAGGTATTGATATTGCAGTAAACTTACCAGCAGGAAGGATTACCCGTTACTTAGATAAACTGGCCGAATATCATGGGTATCCATTAAAAATGCGGGTCGATAATGGGCCAGAATTTACAGGGAAAACCTTTACCAACTGGGCTAAATTACATGGTATAACCATTGATTATATCCAGCCCGGTAGCCCTTATCAAAATGGCTATATTGAACGATTTAATCGTACCTATCGTACTGAAGTGCTCGATTTATATCTATTTAATAATCTAGAACAAGCAAGAAAGGTAACCGAAGAATGGCTAACCATTTATAACACCGAAAGACCGCATGAGGCATTAAATAACATGACACCGATTGAGTATAAAACACTAAAACAAGCAGCATGATTTTCTACGTGAGTTGTGTACTAAGTTTGGGGTATTTACAAATTGGCTGCATTATTACAATAATGAACGAACTCATTAGGGAAAAATGAGCTATGGTCGAATACCAATGGAAACATTGCTTGATGGAAAACGGATCTGGGAAGAAAAAAATCTGAACCAGATTTAACCTGACAGACACCCAATAAAAACTGGTAACTGTCAGATTAGGTTTGAGCTACTACACTTTACCTATTAACGGTTGGCTATTTTGTAATAATTTTAATGCTTTTTCAAAATTAAATTCTTGGAACATGTGCCATTTCCCTTTTTATACCTAGTTTACCTAAATGACACAAAATATTGAACAATCTCGATTTGCAGCATTCAGTTATTGAAAAATCTGAATAGAATTTATTAAAAGAGGGACTATAGCCCTCTCTTTTTATTTCCAACTGATAATACTTATTATATTTCCATTCAAATCAACGGTGGCTGTTACCGTATTAACAATAACGCCACCAAAAGCATTTTTCCCCCTAAATGAAGTGACGATAATTAGGTTATCACTTCCATTATCGATATATTTAGTTTCAACATGTTTGAATGAGTCAGGGTCATTCATTTTTGATTTTATATATTTTTCAAGTTCTCTGTGAGAACCATCCCAAGAGCTAAATTGGGAATGAATCAATTTTTTCCGTTGTAATTCTTTTTGTAATTTAGCCTTTTGGGTTTTATATTCTGCGTTTTCAGGGGCAAGTGTTGACAGCTCGTTATATAATTCAATCTTTTTTTCTAATTCAGCTTTAGGAACTTCTTTAAGTTTATTTAATAAATAATCAATTTTTTGTTGATTTTTAAGTTTTATTAATTCTGATCTAGCTTGTTCGCCTAATTCTAAGACCGTTTGATCTTTAGCTGAGTAATATTTATCGGCTAAAGATGCCGCTTCATCATATTTTTTCTCTGTTATCAATTGGTTGATTTGTGAAACAATTTCCTGTTTATTTAAGTTAAATTCTGAAATAAGGTTTTTTTCTTGCCCCTCTCTTTCTTTGCTTCTATCTACACCACTAATAATAAACCAAACAACAATTAATAATGTGGTTATTATCGCTTTTTTCTTACCGCTTACCTCTTTTTGTGTGTTTTTATAAATGATTTGGTAAGTTATCGGTAATAGTGCTATACCTATTAATAGCGCTACTATTCCCATCAATGGGGTTTGAGTGAAATTTACAATTCCTGATAAAATAAAAAGCACGCCAAAAAGCCAAGCTAAAACAAGTCGTAATGTTTTCATAAAAAGTCCTAGTTATTAATAATTAATAATTTTATATAATTTGTAACAATTTTGTAAAGAAAAACTCATCAATATATAGTTAAAGAACTGTGCCGTAAATAGGGCATGGGTAATTCAATTTTTTATCAATGGCGGGAAAAATATGGCAGGATGGAAAATTCAGTCATCAAACATTTAAAGGAGCTTGAGACTGAAAACTGTAACTTAAACACATGGTTGCTGATCCAAGCTTAAAATCACAGCTTTAGGAAGAAATCATAAAAAAGCTTTAGTGTCCACAAAGACACGTAACAGGTGGGCACAGCAACTACAACAGAATCATTCAACCATCATGTAGTAGCTCAAACCTAATTTGACAGTTACCAGTTTTTATTGGGTGTCTGTCAGGTTAAATCTGGTTCAGATTTTTTTCTTCCCAGATCCGTTTTCCATCAAGCAATGTTTCCATTGGTATTCGACCATAGCTCATTTTTCCCTAATGAGTTCGTTCATTATTGTAATAATACAGCCAATTGTCCACATCTGTTTGGAGTGTTTCTAAATCTGAATAGCGCTTTTTACGAAATGTCACCATATAAAACTCATGTAAAATAGTTTTATGAAAACGTTCGCAGATCCCATTCGTTTGTGGCGACATAGCTTTTGTCTTAGTATGGTCAATATCATTAATCGCCAGATAAAGTTGATAATCATGCTTTTCAATAGTGCCACAAAACTCCGTTCCTCTATCGGTTTATATTCGAAGCATTGGCAAATGATGAGCATTATAAAATGGTAAGACCTTGTCATTGAGTAAATCGGCTGCTGTAATTGGCGTTTTGGTCACATACAATTTACAATGCGCAACCTTAGAAATAAGTATCAACAAAAGTCTGTTTATAAATCCGACCGACACCCTTTAAATTACCAACATAAAACGTATCTTGAGATCCAAGATAATCTGGATGAGCGGTTTCTATTGCACCACAAGCTTCATCATCGTGCTTTTTCTTTTCTAATGCAGCTATTTGGCTATCATTGAGTTCAATACCTTCTGAGTCGCTTTTTCTTCTAAAGCATGTAAGCGTTTTTTGAAATTCTCAAGATTATATCTTAACCAAACAGAACGCGCGCCACTTCCTGAAATAAAAACACCTTGCTTACGAAGCTCATTGCTTGTTCTATGCTGACCATGAGCAGGATAGTCAATAGCATAACGAATAACGGCTTGTTCCGTTGGGTCATCAACGCGATTTTTGAGATTTGGTGTCCATCTACTCTTTGATATTAAAGAGTCTAAACCACCTTCTTCAATGAGTTCTTTATAACGATAAAACGTATCTTCTTGATACTCCCGTCACTTTACAAGCTCTAGACACGTTTTGAAGTTCTTCAGCTAAATTTAATAAGCCTACTTTATGTTTTATGATTTGATTGTTAGTATGAAGCATGAGCGTTACCTCTTGTTGTTTTGATTTTAGATTTGACACCTAATATCAAAACTGGTAACGTTCTCTTTTTCAATCCCTTTGTCCGATTAAGTCGGAACTAATACAAATTAAATTTCCGGCGCGCTTTCAATAATACTCGCTAGCTTTTCAAGTGTCACTCTTAGAAAATTTGGCATAGACTCCAATTCAATTGAGTCCATTAAATTTTTAACGTAAAGACCCAGCTCAGTATCACCTTCAACAATTAAACGTCGCTGAAAGAATAGGGTATCAGGATCTTGACGTCTGGTTGCTATCATAATCAAATCATTAGCATTACCAATAAAACTTACATCAGCAATCTCTTCTCTGCTTACGACAAGTTTATTGTCAATAAGGCTTACAAACCAAATAAGGCCAAGATCGGTAACTTGAATTTTAAGCCATCTATTTTCTAAAAAGTCGAGATCCCCATCTTCAAGAGAATGTTCAAATTGTAATTGTAATAATTGCTCTATGGCCTGCTTTTTTATATGAAAAGGAATGTGTCGTAAAGTAAGCCCCAAAATATGGGGCGCTTTATTAACAAACTGTGAATGAATCTTGCTTAAAATTTCGCTTCTTGATCCAATCATTTAGGCATCTCCAGAAATCATTTTTTCATAGATATCTAAATCAGTATTTAAATGTTCATAAACTTCTTCACTAACTTCATTACGAACTTTCATTTGTAGTAAAGCTGTACGTTCTGCACCAATTGCTACTAGACGCATACGCCTTTCTAGATTTTCTGCCTCAAGTGCTTTTTGTTCTAAGTCTTTCAGACCTGTTCGCCGTCTTAACGAACCAATAACACGAGAGCCAATTTCATGAATAATCTCTTGATCTAAACCTGTTTCTGATGTTTCTTGTAATAAATTGTTTTGCATTTTTTCAAGACTAGTAATGGCTTCTTCGGCCATATGTCCTTTAACTGTTAAAATTTCATTGTGTTGTTCAGAATTATCTAAAATGACACTACCTCGTAATAAGATAGGTAATATTATAACTGCTGTAATTAATGAAATTAAAATGATACCTGCTGCAATAAAAACAAGTTGATAACGGCCACTAATACTTATTGGTATGGATAATACACCCGCTAGGGTAATAGCACCTCGAACGCCTGCAAATGTCGAAATTAAAAGATCTCTTGTTGAATATGCTCTAAATGCAAGTGGACGTTTGGTTCCAAAAGGCATGGCAGGCATATGCTTCATTGCCCATAACCAAGCAAATCGAGTTCCCATTAACACTGCAAAGACAAATAAAACAATTAAACATAATTGCCACACTTCAATTGATTTATCTATTTGGTTTTCTGCAAAAGTATTATTTAAAATACTTGGTAGTTGAATGCCTAATAAAACAAATACAAATCCATTAAACACAAAAGTTAACATTGACCATGTGCTATCTGATTGTAAGCGTGCAGTTAACGGTGCATTTCGCATCATACCTGAATGGTTTACTGTCATACCTGCACTTACAGCAGCTAAAATACCTGAGCAGTGGAATTCTTCTGCAATGATATAAGCGGCAAATGGAAGTAAGAATAGTAATACAATTTGAATAGCTGGATCATTGTGAGTCAGCTGATTTATTTTACGTAAAATACGTGCATATAACCAAGTAAATAAGACACCAATAGCTAAACCACCAATGGCAACGATAAAGAAGGTCATGCTAATTTGTAATAAGTCAAATTGTAATGTGCCAACTGCAATTGCTATAGCAAAATTTAAAGAAACTAAGCCGGAAGCATCATTCATTAATGCTTCGCCCTCAATGATTTCCATTTTTTCTTTTTCTATTCGACCTTTACCCACAATTCCACTTAATGCTACAGCATCGGTTGGCGATAACACAGCAGCTAAGGCTAAACATGCAGCTAACTGAACATTTGGTAGTATCCAATAAAGAATGTAACCCAATGCAATAATCGAAATAACAACTAAAACTAAAGCTAATCCGATGATTTCTCTACCATTGTAGATAAAATCTTTCACTGACGTTTTGCGCCCGTCAGCAAAAAGCAAAGGGGGAATAAATAAAACGAGAAATAATTTTGGATCAAATTCTACATAAACATTAAATGCTGCCAATATACAACCTAGTAATATTTGCATTAAAGGTAATGGAATTTGAATTGGCAACATTTTAACAACGACACCAGAAAGTGATACAATTAGTACCAAGAGTAAAATTATTGAAAAAAGTTCCATAGTTTTCCTTCTATTTATCCTATAATCCTGTTGATTATATTGATTATACAGGATCTTTAGTTAAATTTCAGGTGAAAATTTCGCAGAATCATCTAAATTTTGGTCAGATACAAATTTTAATTAGAAAATAATCGAATTAATTAACAGGTATTTTTGATGGAAAGTTGGCAAAGGGCATTTATATTACACACTCGTTCTTATACTGAAAGTAGCCTATTAGTTGATTTGTTTGTTGAAAATGTTGGAAAAATAACGGTTTTAGCTAAGGGAGCAAAAAGAAAACGTTCATCATTAAAAGGGATGTTGCAACCTTTTACTCCACTAATTGTACAATATTCAGGTCAAGGTGACATAAAAACATTGCGTCAAGTTGAAGCAATGTCTCTCTCTTTGCCATTAGCATCTGTTTATTTATATAGTGCTTTTTACTTAAATGAACTATTACACCGAGTCTTAGTCGCCGAAACTGAAATGCCAACACTTTTTGATGACTACTTAAAAAGCTTGCAACAATTAGCACAACAGGTTTCTGCTGAAAATGTGCTACGAGCTTTTGAATTATCCTTATTAGATAATTTAGGCTATTGTGTTGATTTTTTTCACTGCTGTGCCACTGGCGATAGTATTGTCGAATCGATGAATTATCAATATCAAAGTGAAAAAGGGTTTATTAGTAGCTTATTAAAAAACAGCACCAGTTTTACAGGTGAACAAGTTTTGGCACTAGGAAAACGCCAATTTAATAGTGATGATACACTGAAAGCCGCAAAACGTTTTACTCGAATGGCATTAAAACCTTATGTAGGTTCAAAACCTTTTAAAAGCAGAGAACTATTTTTGAAGCTCTAATTTTTACCAATTACAATTTATACATAATACTAACAGAAAGATTTATTAGAAAAGTGATGAATTAATTTATCAAGTTGATTGGCAAACTTTTCTCTATCTTTAATTGAAAAAGGAGAAGGGCCTTTAGATTGTACGCCACTAGCTCGCATAGTTTCCATAAAATCGCGTATAGTTAGCCGCTCTTTTATCGTATCGAGTGTATATTGTTCTCCTCGTGGTGTGAGTACTAAAGCGCCTTTATTTAATGCATCTGATGCAAGTGGAATGTCAGATGTGATAACTAAATCATTTTTTTTAACTAACTCAATAATTTTATTATCTGCGGCATCAAATCCTTTTCCAACTTGTAAACTTTGAATATAAGGTGAGAGGGGAATCGTTAATCGTTGATTAGCTATTAATATTGTATTAATGGCTTTTCGATTTGCTACTCGATATAAAATCTCTTTAATTGGGTTAGGGCATGCATCAGCATCAATCCAAATGTTCATAGTTACTCTATTCAATATTCAATTAAAACTTCCAATATTTAGTGATTATATCGTCTATTATAAAAAAATAATCAATTATTTTTTGTAAAAGTATTACAGAGATAGGATACGTTACAGTCTATTTTATGCTCATATTCGTGTTGATGTCGCGGCAATTGTTTCTATTTAAAATCTTAATGATAAGTGATAGTATATGCGGTCTACTTTATTTATGTATGCAAGTGCGCTTTCGTGTGGCGCACCACTGTTATAAGGATTTATTATGCCAATAATTACTCTTCCTGACGGAAGTCAACGTCAATTTGATAAAGCCGTTACTGTTTTAGAAGTTGCACAAAGCATAGGTGCAGGGCTAGCAAAAGCATGTATAGCTGGACGTGTAAATGGTGAGCGTAAAGACGCTTGTGATTTGATAGAACAAGATGCCACATTAGCCATTATTACGGCAAAAGATGAGGATGGTCTTGAAATTATACGTCACTCTTGTGCGCATCTATTAGGTCATGCTATTAAGCAATTATGGCCTGATACGCAAATGGCCATTGGTCCAACTATTGATAATGGTTTTTATTATGATGTTGATTTAGATCACTCTTTGACGCAAGAAGATCTTGATGCATTAGAAAAACGTATGCATGAATTGGCTAAAAAAGATTACGAAGTAAAAAAAGAAGTGGTTAGTTGGGAGCAAGCTAGGGAAGTATTTTGGAAACGACATGAACCCTATAAAATAGCTATCTTAGATGAAAATATTCCTAAAGATTCAAAACCAGCACTTTATCATCACGAAGAATATATTGATATGTGCCGAGGGCCACATGTGCCTAATATGCGTTTTTGCCACCATTTTAAATTGCAAAAAGTCGCCGGCGCTTACTGGCGTGGTAACAGTGATAATAAAATGTTACAACGCATTTATGGCACTGCATGGGCTGATAAAAAACAACTCGATAGTTATTTACAATTCTTAGAAGAAGCAGCCAAACGTGATCACCGAAAAATAGGTAAACAACTTGATCTTTACCATATGCAAGAAGAAGCACCGGGTATGGTATTTTGGCATAATGATGGTTGGATTATCTTCCGTGAGCTTGAAGTTTTCGTTCGCACCAAATTAAAGGAATACGATTATCAAGAAGTCAAAGGCCCTTTCATGATGGATCGCATTTTATGGGAAAAAACAGGGCATTGGGGTAATTATAAAGAGTTAATGTTTGTGACTTCATCTGAAAATCGTGAATATTGTATTAAACCAATGAATTGTCCAGGGCACGTGCAAATTTTTAACCAAGGGTTAAAATCATATCGTGATTTACCATTGCGTATGGCTGAATTTGGTAGTTGTCATCGAAATGAGCCGTCAGGATCTTTGCACGGATTAATGCGTGTTCGAGGCTTTACGCAAGATGATGCACATATTTTTTGTACGGAAAGCCAAATTCGTAGCGAAGTTAACAGCTGTATTAAAATGGTTTATGATACTTATAGCACTTTTGGATTTACTGACATTACGGTTAAGTTATCAACCCGCCCAGAAAAACGAATAGGTAAAGATGAAACATGGGATCTTGCTGAAAAAGATTTGGCTGAATGTTTAACTGAAAATGGCATAGAATTTGAGTACTTACCAGGTGAAGGCGCATTTTATGGACCGAAGATCGAGTTTACTTTACATGATTGTTTAGGTCGTGCATGGCAATGTGGTACTGTTCAGCTTGACTTTATGTTGCCTGAACGTTTAGATGCAACTTATGTAGGTGAAGATAACGAACGTCATATTCCAGTTATGATCCATAGAGCTATTTTGGGCTCAATGGAGCGTTTTATGGGGATTTTAACTGAAAACTGTGCGGGGTTCTTTCCAACATGGCTTGCTCCATTACAAGTTGCCGTAATAAATATTACTGATAATCAAGCTGAATATGCCAAACAATTATGCGAAAAATTACAAAAAGTAGGTATTAGAGCAAAAGCAGACTTGAGAAATGAGAAAATAGGGTTTAAAATTCGCGAGCATACTCTTAAACGTGTTCCTTATATGTTTGTTTGTGGAGACAAAGAAATGGAATCAGGAACAATTTCAGTTCGAACACGCCAAGGTAAAGATCTTGGTAGCTTTGAGGTGAAACATGTTATAGAATTGTTGCTTAACGAAATTCATAGTCGTTCATTAGAACAAATGAATTAATGATAAATTACTTTGGAGGAATGAGATATTAAAGTCAGTAAACGTATTCAGTCAACACGCGCGCATAAGATCAATGATGAAATTACTGCTCGTGAGGTGAGGTTAACCGGCGTCGATGGTGAACAGCTCGGTATAGTAAGCTTAGACGAAGCTTTAAAACAAGCTGAAGAAGCAACTCTTGATTTAGTCGAAATAAGCCCTAATGCAGAGCCACCTGTTTGTCGAATTATGGATTATGGCAAATTCCTCTATGAAAAGAGTAAAGCAACAAAAGAGCAGAAGAAGAAGCAAAAGATTGTTCAGGTTAAGGAAATTAAGTTCCGACCTGGTACAGACGAAGGCGACTATCAGGTAAAACTCCGCAGCCTGATTCGCTTTCTTGAAGATGGCGATAAAGCTAAAGTTACGTTGCGTTTTCGTGGACGTGAAATGGCTCACCAACAGTTAGGATCTGAAATGCTTGATCGTATTAAAGAGGACTTAGCTGATTTGGCTGTCATTGAATCTTATCCAACTAAGATTGAAGGCCGCCAAATGATTATGGTGCTTGCGCCGAAGAAAAAGTAATGGTTTTACAAGTTAATTTTTGATTCATCAAAGATTACACCATTATTTTATTTTTATTAACAATGCGAAGTGGAAATTAATAAAATGCCTAAAATTAAAACTGTAAAAGGCGCAGCAAAGCGCTTTAAAAAAACAGCTTCTGGTGGCTTTAAGCATAAGCAAGCTAACAAAAGTCATATCCTAACTAAAAAATCAACTAAGCGTAAACGTCATTTACGTGGTTTGACCACCGTGTCAAAAGGCGATTTAGGTTTAGTTACTGCGTGTGTTCCATACGCTTAAGTTATTGGTTAATTATTTAGAGGATATAATTTATGGCTCGTGTTAAACGTGGTGTTATTGCTCGTGCACGTCACAAGAAAATTTTAAAACAAGCAAAAGGTTACTATGGTGCACGTTCACGTGTATACCGTGTTGCTTTCCAAGCAGTAATTAAAGCAGGACAGTATGCTTATCGTGACCGTCGTCAACGTAAACGTCAATTCCGTCAATTATGGATTGTCCGTATTAATGCGGCAGCTCGTCAATGTGGTCTTTCTTATAGCCGTTTTATCAATGGTTTAAAGAAAGCATCAATTGAAATCGATCGCAAGATCCTTGCTGATATTGCTGTATTTGACAAAAATGCATTTGCTGCATTAGTTGAGAAAGCAAAAGCGGCACTATAATAGCTTTATAAAAGCCGAGTTATCTCGGCTTTTATATTTTCATTTTTATTATAAGGGTTGATTAATTATGAAGTTAGTTATTTTTCGTTTCTTTTTTGATTGCTTTAGCAATACTATTTTGTGAGGCAAAGAAAAAACGAAAAATAATTATAAAAGCCTCAAAAGAGGCTTTTTTTATGCAATAAACAATAAGCAGGAGAACTGTATGCCTCAATTAGTTGAACTGGTAAATAATGCCAAATCCGCTATTGAAAATGCTAATGACATTAATTCGATCGAACAAATTCGGGTGGAGTATTTTGGTAAAAAAGGTCATTTTACAATGCAAATGGCTTCATTACGCGATGTTCCAGCTGATGAGCGCCCAGCTGTCGGTCAAAAAATAAATGATGCAAAGCAAAAAGTTGTTGAAATATTAAATCATAAGCGCAATTTTTTAGAGCGTCAGGCTCTTGATGCGAAACTAGCTAATGAAACAATTGATATTACGTTGCCAGGAAAATCAATTGAATTAGGTGGATTACATCCAGTGACAAAAACGATTAATCGGTTAGTCGATTTTTTTGGCGAACTTGGTTTTGCTGTTGAAACGGGGCCTGAAATTGAAGATGACTATCATAATTTTGACGCTTTAAATATTCCTGCTCATCATCCAGCTAGAGCTGATCACGATACATTTTGGTTTGACGCAAAACGTTTATTAAGAACACAAACTTCAACGGTGCAAATTCGCACAATGGAAAACCAAAAACCACCAATTCGAATCATTGCTCCAGGAAGAACTTATCGTAATGATTACGATCAAACTCATACGCCAATGTTCCACCAAATGGAAGGCTTACTTGTTGATAAAGATATCAGCTTTACACATCTAAAAGGTTTGTTGCATGATTTTCTGCATTGCTTTTTTGAAGATAATATGGAAATTCGTTTTAGACCAGCTTATTTTCCATTTACAGAACCGTCAGCAGAAGTTGATATTAAAGCGAAAAATGGCAAGTGGCTAGAAGTGTTAGGTTGCGGGATGGTTCATCCTAATGTATTACGTAATGTAGGCATTGATCCTGAAGTGTACAGTGGCTTTGCTTTTGGTATGGGGATAGAGCGGCTAACAATGTTACGTTACGGTGTCACTGATTTGCGTTCTTTCTTTGAAAATGATTTACGTTTTTTAAAGCAATTTAATTAATTCTGGAGATCAAAACATGAAATTTAGTGAAAGTTGGCTACGTGAATGGATCAATCCAGAAATTAGTAGCGAAACGTTAGCTGATCAATTAACAATGGCTGGTTTAGAAGTCGATGATGTTGAAAAAGTAGCAGGCGATTTTACAGGTGTTGTTGTCGGTAAAGTCGTTGAATGTATGCAACATCCTAATGCAGACAAACTTCGTGTCACAAAAGTTGATATTGGTAAAGCTGAATTACTGGATATAGTTTGCGGGGCTCCAAATTGCCGTAAAGGTTTAATGGTTGCTTGTGCAACGGTAGGCGCTGTATTGCCCGGCGATTTTAAAATAAAACCAGCTAAATTGCGGGGAGAGCCATCAGAAGGCATGTTGTGCTCTTATTCTGAATTAGGAATTTCTGATGAACATAATGGTATTATTGAATTACCTGATAATGCGCCGTTAGGACAAGACATTCGTGAATATTTGAATTTAAATGATGTCATGATTGATATCAGCGTAACACCGAATAGAGCAGATTGCTTTGGTATTATTGGCGTTGCTAGAGATATTTCTGCAGTTAACAACGTTCCAATGAAAGAACTACAAGTTGACAGTATGCCTGCAACCATTACCGATACTTTATCAATACAGATAGATGCTCCTCAAGCCGCTCCTCGCTATTTGGGACGTGTAATCAAAAATATTAATGTTAATGCAGCCACTCCACTTTGGATGAAAGAGAAATTACGTCGAGGTGGAATTCGTTCAATTGATGCAGTTGTAGATATAACTAACTATGTATTATTAGAACTTGGTCATCCAATGCATGCATTTGATTTGACTCAGATAGAAAAGGGAATAGTTGTTCGTTACGCAAGTAATGATGAAAAACTGATCTTACTTAACGGTAATGAAGTTAACCTTAATGATAAAACTTTAGTCATTGCCGATCACCAAAAGGTTTTGGCTTTAGCCGGAATTATGGGTGGTGAAAAATCGGCTGTAACACAAACAACTAAAGATGTATTTCTTGAATCTGCATTTTTTAGTCCATTAGCAATAACAGGTAAAGCTCGTGAATATGGCTTACATACTGAAGCTTCGCATCGTTATGAACGTGGTGTTGATCCGTCTTTACAATTTATTGCAATGGAACGAGCGAGTCAATTACTAATTGATATTTGTGGTGGTGAAGTTGGTCCAATTATTGAGGTAACACAACAAAGTGAACTACCAAAACAAGCAATAATTAGACTTCGTCGCAATAGAATTGATCGTATCATTGGTTATGCAATTGAGACACAGAAAATCACCGATATTTTAATTAGGCTTGGTTGTGAAGTCGAATACAATGGCAATGTTTGGACTGTAAAATCACCAAGTTGGCGTTTTGATTTGCAAATCGAAGAAGATTTAGTTGAAGAAATTGCGCGTATTTATGGCTATAACAATATTCCAAATGCCAATTTAAAAATTGAGTCAGTAATGAAACCAAAGCCTGAAAGCCAAATATCATTACGAAGAATAAAAGACTTATTAGTTGATAGAGGATATCAAGAAGCCGTAACATATAGCTTTGTTGACCCCAAAATTCAACACATTCTTCACCCTGAGCAGCAAGAGATCACATTACCTAACCCCATTTCAAGTGAAATGTCAGTTATGCGTTTATCACTATGGTCTGGCTTATTAGATGCAGTGCTATACAACCAAAATCGCCAGCAATCTAGGGTTAGATTGTTTGAAACAGGATTGCGTTTTATACCTGATGAAAAAGATGAATTAGGTGTACGCCAAGAGTTAATGTTATCAGGCATTATTACAGGTAGCTTATATGAAGAGCATTGGCAACTTCCTAAAAGGAATGTTGATTTCTATGATCTTAAAGGTGATATTGAATCAATCTTTTCTCTTTTAGGCTGTGCGGATAAAGTACAGTTTAAAAAAGCTCAACTACCTGCCTTGCATCCTGGACAAAGTGCTACTATCTATTTGAATGATGAGCTATTAGGCTATCTAGGTGTTTTACATCCAGAAATTGAAAAAAAATTATCTTTAAATAGTAAAACACTTGTTTTTGAAATAAATTTAGCTAAAATTAATAGCAAGACAGTACCTGTTGCTCAAGACTTATCAAAGTATCCTTCGAACAAACGAGATATAGCTATTGTGGTATCAAATACAATTCCAGTAGCTGATATTATTTCTGAGTGTAAGCGGGCTGGTGGTGAGCAACTTATTAAAGTTAATTTGTTTGATGTTTACCAAGGTGAAAATATCAAAGAAAATCAAAAAAGTCTTGCTATCAGTTTGATTTTACAAGATAAATCACGTACACTTGAAGAAGAAGATATAACAAACATTGTAAGTAAATGCGTTACTGCTTTACAAAATCGTTTTAAAGCCCTATTAAGAGAATAATAATATGACATTAACTAAAGCTGATATTGCAGATCGTCTTGCCGAAAAATTTACCATTGATCGTCAAGAAGCTAAAGTCCTTGTTGAACTCTTTTTTGAAGAGATTCGAGTGGCTTTGGAAAAAGGGGAGCCAGTAAAATTATCTGGATTTGGTAATTTTTCGGTACGAGATAAAAACTCACGGCCTGGACGAAATCCTAAAACAGGGGAAAGTGTTGATATCTCAGCTCGCCGAGTTGTTACCTTTAGACCTGGAATTAAATTCAGAGAGCGTGTAGAAAAAAATTTAGTTATCTAATATTAAGTTCTTATTCTGCTTGCTTAATATAATAGCCTTTCTCTTATTAAGAACACTGGGAAGGCTATTTTATTTATAAATAATGCTTGTATTAATTTCGTAAATAAAGCATAATAACCGTTCTTCAATGGAGGCTCTATGGGTCCTCTTGCAACATTTTTTTGCTCATCAGGTCAGGTCCGGAAGGAAGCAGCCAAAGTAAAAAATATGTGTGTGGGATGTGGCTGATAGAGTCTCCTCCAAAACTTATTTTACAGTAAGTTTGCCTATTCTTATAAATTATAACTAATTAGGTGTTATTTATAATTTACAACATATTAAGAAAATAAGAAAAAATAACTTCTTGATAACAAATAAAGTTATTTTGTCATATCCATCCTTTATCTCAACAATAACTGCAATGTAAATAATATGCTATTAAATACTAGATTGTAATTAAATAATTTTGCGCTAGTTATATCATTAAATATTAATAATATAACATTAATAAAAAACATAAGATGAGCTTGCTTTCCCGCTTTTTTGCCGTCGCGATAATATCACTAAATAATCCACTGATGCTTTAGTTGCAAATTCATCTATTGAAAATCCTTTGTCTTTGGTATTTCTATTTGGTGACAATCTCTCTTTTAATTAAAATAATTACTAAATTTATTATGCAAATTTGATTCGTTAATAAAAAGATTTGTTTACAATCGTCGATAGAACAAATTGATCAGGGTGTTGAAATTTAGCTGCGTGGAATAAACATATTATCAAAATGGTCGAGTTTAATTAACTTTTTTCTAACAAAATCGTTGATCCATGTATTAGTCATAGCCATATGACACCTCTCTTTAAACAGAAAGTTCACAATCATAAAAGCCATGTGATATTGTATTATGTTAGATTTGATGATAATGTAATTGAGTAATGCCTTGTTTTAGCTCAATTTACAGCAGGCTTTGTGCATTTTAATATGAATACACATTATTAATGCAAAAGTAATCAAATTTTACAGATAGATGTTGCTAGCGCACTGGTAAATGGGCAAAAAGGATTTACTTGTTGCGCAATTGCTTACCATTATTTTTTGTTGGATTTGTGGCATTAAATACCGACAATAGCGATGGGGTATGGATGCGCATGTATGGTACTGATGCTTTTGGCTTGCTTTGCCTGAGTTTTCCATACTTGTCAATAGTCTTACGATAAAGGAAAATAATAATTTATTGCGCTAGTTACGATCTACTATTAATAAAATACATGCTGGCACACTACAGAAGATACCAAAAGTAAAAAATATTATTATTTTTCCCCATCAGAATAAGATTTTTTTAAAAGAATGTAGTGAAATATGGGTGATAAAACACCTAGCTAAGTAACCATCAGCAATAAAGCAGATTTACTAGTAGCATTTTTAACGTATTTTGGGAAGGGTTAATTTAAGGAGTATAAATGAATATTTTTTCACGCTTATTTGGTAAGAAATCAAAATTACAACAAGCTGATGAAGCATTAATTGAAAATCCAAATATTCAAGCGCCATTAGCATTAAGCATTGTTTTTAAGGGGCAGTTCTATTTAGATCAAGATAATCTATTAAAGCAATTACGTAGTATTGATTCATCAATGAAAAATATTCGATGCCAAATGCCATATGGCAAGTTAGATGACGGATGTTATGCTTTATTTGGTTGGAAAAATCATGTCATTAAATTAATTGGCATCAATGCTTCTTATCCTGCTGATGTTTTAGAAATATGCGTGGCACCAGCACATTACAGTCAGGATATTAAAGATCAAGTTCGTGAAAATGATAGTTATATCATTCTATATTATACTGGATATGAAAAGAATATACTTGAGCAATACTTGGCTTTAACTCGTTTTGCAGCTAGTTTTGAACCATTTAATGGTTTAGCGCTGATTAATGGAAAAGGGCATAGCTCATTACCAATAAAAGTTATTCGTCAATTAGCCACAGAAAAAGGTGGAATAGAAGGGTTATGTCATTGCTTACCAATGTTTTATTGTGGTTTTGTCAAATATGAAATAGAAAATGTTAAAGGTGTGTGGATGCGCACGTATGGCGCTGACGCTTTTGGATTACCTGATTTTGCTGTATTAGCTAATAGCCATGATGAAGGCGTATACTATTTTGATATGTTTAGCAATATTCTACAGTATTTACGCGATAGTGGTACAACAATGGCTTCTGGTGACACAATGGAAGTTGGCGATAATAAAATGATGTCTTTACGCACACCACGTGATGATGAAAGTTTTTTAAAAGATGAAGGATACGTTTTAGTCGTTGAAATAAATAGCAATAATGCAACTGAATAAATACTTAACTAGCCAGCAAAATTAATCTAATAAAATAAACGTCTATTTTTAAATTGTGCGTTTATTTTGTAGGTTAATTTTATCACTTAATTTATTGTTTAATTTACTTATAGATAGCGCTAGTCCATTATCAAAACGTTATTTTTTCATTGTAAATACAATATCGCCAGTATTAAGTCTTACCTTTTCACCATTATATTGGTACTCCGACCACAGATCAGGGTTATCCGATTCACAGTCATTAATGATTCGATACTCACTATAACCTGTATTGTTGCCTAAGATAGGTATAATCTCACCAACAGATCTTTCAATATCATGTTCAGACAAGTAGGTAATTAATTTTTTGACTAATTCTAGTTTGTGTTTTAACTCTGGATTATCTTTATATGATGATTCCATAAAATTAATAATATCTAACATTTATAACCTTTATAAAAATGTAAAACCAAAAAAATGATTTGGGTCAAAAAGTAAATTACCACAGTCTTGGCCATTGAGGTAATTTATACTCATTGAGGAAAAGGGTATTGATGAGTATGCTATTTCGGTGATAGTTACAGTTTGCTCGGTTTTGAATAATTGCGAATAAATTGACATTAATGAAAAATGATCATCATCATCTAAAGTAAACCATGCTTTAATTTCTGTTAATTCATTATATTGTATAATACCTGCTTCACTGAGATATAACTCAAAAATAACTTCATCAATAATAAAATATAATCTATCATAAAGCGGGTGAAAAATCGGCAGAGTAGCATAATCAACATAGCCAGCGATCATGACATCCTTTAGTTCACCGAGCATTAATCTATCAAAAAATCCTTGCATGATTAACCCTTTTTTTACTTTGTACAGTTAACTCAAAAAACGATTCTATTGTAATCAATATATCAAGAAAGTTTTTATATTAAACTTAACATTTACGCCATTCATTTTTTCACCTATACTTGTTTAAGTTTAAGCATGTATGGGTAGCTTCCACCAAAGCCTAAAACCCCATGTACAGCGCTTCCAATCGTGGCGGTGATTGGGGTTTGTTTTCTTATCGTTTAAATACTTGATATCTAACATACAGTTTCTCTAAATAATCAAAGTAGTATGTAAATGTTATCACACTCAATTAGCATCATTAGCTATTCCAAACATCATCCAAAAGGTATCTATTATTTGATAAATAGAACTCACCGATTTCTTGCACATCTTTATCGTCACTTTGTAAAGCTAAATTTGCCAATTTTTTTGATAATTTCTGGCTAAATGAATTGAATAAATACATCAATATACCAAATGTTTGATAATCCTGTTGCCCTAAAATAGGGGTAATATAATTCCAAATATGTTTTTCTAGCCACTGCGTATTGATACTTAAAATAATCTCTTGGCATAATTTTGTATTGCCATCTAAATATTGCATAATGTTAATAATTTCAGGTAATAAGCTTATTTTGATTGCTTCTGGAAATTGTTTGATCAAGTGTAATAATAAAGGATCAAACTTTTGGGTTAAATGTGTTTTAAGTAATTCAACAGTTTTAGGCTCATTAGCTAATAAATAGAGTTTATCTAATAAATTATCCTGTAGATTAATGCAGTCGGTTAAAAGCTGATTTATCTCATTGAATGAGTGCATTTTTTGTTACCTGTTTTATTTATGATGTTGCTCAAGTTTTATCTGGCAAAACCATATCCAATTATCATGATGAAAATAGAATGCAATATTGTTATCGGGGCAGATAAGTAGGCTATCATCATGAATATTATCTAGGCAATGGGTTGATATTTCCAATCCATTGGTATAAGCATCATAATAATATCCTGATTTAATGGTATATTGTTTTATAATTTGAGTAAATTTTTCAAAAGCATTGTTATCAATTTTTACACAATGGTGATTCAAATGTTTATCAATATGTTTGATATTATTGGCAAATTTCTGCCACTTTCCATTAATTAGAAAGTGATATCGTTGTTTTTTATCTTGCTTTATAAAGTTGTTTATAAAAAAATTTAGATGATTCATAGCATATTGAATATCAAGTTATGATTTGACCTTTATATATTGCCATTTTATCTTAAAAAATGCCTTTTAATTGTTTTTTTGATATTTTGATCTGTTTAGCAATGACTTCTACATAGAATGAATCGCTTTGAATAATATAATGCCAATAATCCCCACGATCGTAGTGTCGCCAATCAGGAAAATGAGATTGCCGTTCACTGGCTAATTGCGCCAGCCATGATGATTCAGGAATAACCCAATAACAACTAGTAAAATCATCGCTATCACAATGATTATAATAGGCAAGTTTTTTGTTTCGTTCAAAACGCATTGCCCAAACGCTAGAAAATTCAAATATACCTGTAAATTTAGAATATTTTGCTGGCTTATACCATATTTTACAATAGGCAGTTAACTCATCACCTTTAGACTTTATAACAAGATCATCGTTGGGGGCTTGCCAGTAAGGAAGCTCAACTGGGTAGGCAAAATCCTTGTCCTGTAAGCGCTGATTAGCGAGACCGTAATTGGTTAAGATTGTTTGAATATGATCTTCAAAGTGGCAATTAAGGTATTCATTTGCAGTAATGATGACAGTAAGAATATAAGATGAACGTATAGTAATATCAAAATTGGGATCGATTTTGTCATAAACCCAAATAGTAAAACCATCGAGGTTTGCTTTAGCTATATCACTATCCTTTTGATAGTTGAATTTACTGTCAAAAGCTTGAGCTAGTGTTGCTAATAGTTGTTTGAATGAACACTGCTCATCAATTAAAAATCTTAGCCATTTTTTGGGGGTATCCATTTGTTCCTACTTATTACCATATATTGGAATTGATTTAAGGTTTTGCTACTAAAATATATTTTTATTGTATCTATGATATGTAGTCTATTTTATTTTTTAGGTAATGCAATAAGATTAATCGATAATTATATTATTGCTTGTATTGAGTTGGTTGAAATTGGTGGGTATTTTTAGTGCAACATAAAAAATAGCAGTGCGACATTTTAGCCGCACCGTTATTGCTTATATTATTGTTAGTGTCGTTGAATTGATTTAAATTGTTTTGTTGTTTGTTTAAGTGCTATTTCTGTTGGTAAACGTTCCATTGAACTAGCTCCATAAAACCCATTACAATCAGGGCAATTGTCTAAAATATATTTAGCGTCTTCTGGAGTAGCAATAGGGCCACCATGGCATAAAATTATAATATCTGGTCGAATTGTTTTAGCTGCTTTAGCCCATTGATTGATTAAAGGCACACAGTCAGCAAGCTTTAAAGCCGTTTCAGCACCAATACTACCGCCCGTAGTTAATCCCATATGGGGTACTAAAATATCAGCGCCAGCTTTAGCCATATCGATTGCGTTTTGTTCACTAAATACATAAGGTGTTGTTAGCAGATCTTTTTCATGTGCTTTGCGAATCATTTCTACTTCTAAAGCGTATCCCATACCTGTTTCTTCAAGGTTTGCTCTAAAGTTACCATCAATTAGTCCAACAGTTGGGAAGTTTTGTACGCCAGCAAATCCAGTTTCCTTTAATTTATCTAAAAATTGATCGAATTGGCAAAATGGATCTGTTCCATTAACGCCTGCTAACACTGGCGTGTGTTTAACTACTGGTAACACCTCTTTAGCCATATCCATCACAATTTCGTTCGCATTACCGTAGGCAAGTAATCCCGCCAATGAGCCTCTACCTGCCATGCGATAACGACCAGAGTTATAAATGACAATAAGGTCAATGCCACCTGCTTCTTCACATTTTGCCGATAGACCTGTGCCAGCACCTCCACCAATGATGGGTTGTCCTTTTGCGATCATATCATGAAATTTCTTTAGTAACTGTGAACGTTGGTTTTTCATAGTTTTCTCCACTTAATTTTTAATTATTTGAATAAATTCATTAATAATCAGATCACAAAACTGGGGCGAGTTAATATGATGAGGTGTTTTTATTAATTTTCTTTTAGGGGTCTGAATAAATGTTTTTTCAAATTCATCAATAAAGGCTTTATTCGCTTTTGGTGACCAAAAAATTCCTCCTTCAATATCCAATGCTGAAAAGCCACCTTCAGGGATAATAAAAGTAACGTAACCTTGGCATTGATTAAGTTTATTTGCGATCCAATTAGCCATTTTTTTATTTTCTTCCGGCGTTGTTCGCATTAAGGTTACTTGTGGATTGTGTGGGTAAAATAAACGATCTTTATATTTTTCAGGAATAGTTTCAGGGCTAGAAAAATTAACCATATCAAGTGCTCCACACGATCCAATATATGGAATTTGGCTTCTAGCAATTGCGCCAAAACGATCTTCATTGCAAGCTAAAACACCATCAAATAAATAGTCACATACTTCTGTTGTGGTAATATCCAGTACTGCATGTAATAACTTGCTATCAGCTAGCTTTTCCATCGCTTTACCTCCACTGCCTGTAGCATGGAAAACGAGGCAATCATAATGATCGTGCAATTTGGCTGATATAGATTGAACGCATGTGGTTGTAACACCAAACATAGTTAAGCCAATTGCAGGTTTATCTTCGATCGTTTCTTGGGTTTTAAAAAGAACTGAACCTGCAATAAAGTTAGCCGCATTTGATAAGACTTTTCTTGATATAACATTAATTCCTGCAATATCTGTGACTGAATACATCATTGCAATATCGCTTGCGCCAATATAATCAGAAATATTGCCAGATGCCATTGTAGATACCATGAGTTTAGGAATGCCAACAGCAAGTGATTGCATAGCAGGGGTAATTAATGCCGTTCCTCCTGAGCCTCCTAATCCTAGTATAGCGTCTACATCATTTTGAGCCATCAAAAATAGTTTGAATGCATCTGCCATTGCAACAATCGCTTTACCTCGGTCACCACAAAATATAGCCGATTTGCCATGTGGATGGTAACTTGCAACCATTTCTGACGTGATAGTTGCTAAATGATTAAATTGATGAAGTTGTGTGGAAATATCGATAATTTTATAATTAAGATTTTTTAAATCGAGAAGGGTTTTGATATAAATGATTTCTTCCCTTTTGGTGTCTAGTGTCGTAACCAAATAAATTGTGCTAGTTGATGCCATTTATCGCTCCTAAGCAGGTTAATAAGGGTAATACTTTTACCAAAAGGGTGGTTAATAGTCATACATTATATACTCAAAATGAGACATAAGTCTCATTTTTATAATACTAATTTTAACTTAATGATTAAAATGCAGTATTATTTGATGATGAATTCAAATATAACAATATATCTAATGATTCAAGAGA
>NZ_LZGX01000107.1:0-33336 GCF_001690825.1 Gilliamella sp. Fer1-1 | reverse complement strand
AATTAATGTATAATAAAAGATGAAAATATATCTTTTATCTTAACTTCATCAACCTCTTGACATTCGCAATCACTTCCAAATCTAAGTTTTTTAGGCATTATCCTTTTAAAGACATACCCTACTGGTCCTGTACCTGTAGCATAAATAATGGTATTTTCTATCCGATTTAACCCAAACGGCCCTGGTTTCCCTTGTACTATATTTCCCAAAAGTCCAGGCCCAATATAACCTATTCCTGCTGAAACAGCAACTTTCCCAATATTAACACAACGTAAGGATGTCCTCCAATCTCCTGTTATAGCCATATTCATGCCAAATTGTATCCCTAAATTTAGGGTTCCACCTATTAACATCCCATATATTCCATACTCACCTGTTGGGTCAATATAAGTTAATGGATTATTATTTGCATAAACATAGGTGTTAATTCCCCCATTTAAGCCTATTGGATCGCTTTGGATATAACGCCCTATTTTAGGATTATAATCCCTAAAGTAATTATAAGAAAGTTCCGTTTCTTTATCATAATATTGCCCAGGAAAACGTAAATTTAAAGTAATTTGGTTATTAGGATCTAATGCCGCATTACCAAAAGCGTCACTGTGCATTTTCCATGTTTGTTGGCCTTGATTGTTAATGGCCAGCTGTGGCGTACCTAAATGATCCGTAATGAGATAATGGTAAGACGCAGTTTGTAGTGTCTGGTTAGCTGCAGTTAAACTTGCCTGCCACAATGGGCTAGTTCCTGATTTGGTATTAGGCGCCCAACCATAGGCAACCGTCATCTGGCCACGATGGTCTAATTCAGCAATCAGACCTTCATTAGTATAAATAAAATAGGTGATATCACCATTAATGGTTTTACTGATACGACGACCAAAAGGATCATATTGATAAGTCGCCAGTTCAGTTGTTTCATCGTTAACGCTGATAAGGCGCTCTGCTGCATTATAGTGATAGCTTAATTTTTTATCTGCACTCACTTCAGTAGCTAACTGACCATTAGGCGTATAAGTCAAGGTGGTTTGACTAGCGCCTTCGCCCCATTTGATTAGCTGATTAAATTTATTGTATTGCCACTCGCCTAATTGTTGCGCACTACCGATGCGATTACCAATCGCATCGTAGCTATAAGACTCTACAGTGAGTCCATTCTTTTGTAGTTCAATATTAGGTTTAGCAAGGATAAGCTGATCTAATAAGTCATATTGGTAATTGTTTTCCCCGTTTTCTGTTGCGATACGAGTTATATTACCCACCTTATCATAGCTATATTGACGATTTAATAATGTTTTGCGATTCGCCGTTAACCCTATTAGTAAAGGGCGCTGTAATGAATCATACTGCTTAGTTTGCGTTGCATTAGGATAAGTCACTTTAGATGGCATAAACCAGCGATAATCGCTCCAGTAGATCAATTCACCGTTGACTAGCTTTGCTTGTTTTAGTTGGTTTTTATCATATCTATAGGTTACTTTGCTATTATCCGGATAGCTAATGGAAGCTAAATTCCCCTCTTTATCATAAGCGTACTGCAAAGTCTTAGTAATACTATCTGCACCTGTGCCATAAGTAATCGTTTCTTGAGTTACTCGACCAAGTTTATCGCGCTGATAAACAAAGTGGGAATGGGTGTCACCAGTTTGTAGTATATCAATTAATTGATTAGCCTGATTATAGCTATAAGCGACAACCTGACTTGAAGTTGATTGACCTTTTTCAATATAACTTTGTTTTATCAGATTTCCTGCCGCATCGTATTGGTATTGAATACGGTTGCCATTTATTTGTTTTTTCTCGATTAATTGATTTGCTTGGTTATAACTATACTCAATCTCATTCCCCAATGACTTGGTTTCTTTAATAAGATTATTATTTTTGTCATATTCAAATGTGTATTGGTTATCATTTGCGTCGATGACTTGCGTTATATTGCCTAATAAATCTGGAAGATAACGGGTTTCATGACCTAAAGCATTAATCGATTTTACGGTTTGCCCTAAGGCATTATATTCTGTTTGTGAGACCCGATTCGCTGCATCAATAACACTGGTCATTAAACCTGATTGATCATAAATGCGGTGGTTAGTTAATAAGCTATTATCATCTAATTGTTTTTCAATTTTAGTAACTTGTCCTAAGGCATTATAGTTATATGTCTCAGTAAAGGTAGGATAAACAACTTTAGTTAATAAACCCGTTAAATTAGAACCTTTTTCACCATATTCATAAGTTAAGATATTCCCTGCAACATCTACTTTCTGTATGAGTTTATCATTGGTATTATACACTTGTTGAGTGACTAACCCCGTTGGGCTAATGGTTTTGATTAGGCGATATAAGTTATCATACTGATAAATAGTGGTTTGATTGAGCGCATCAACGACTTTTGTTTCATAACCGTTCTGATTAAAGCTGTAGCTATATTGGGTTTTATTACCCAACGCATCGACGACTTTGATTAATCGCCCCATTCCATCGTTCGACAAAGATACACTATGATTGAGTGGATCAATAGATTCTGTAAGATAACCCGCTAAATTGTAGTTAAATTGCCATAGTTGCTGCAGTGGGTTTTTTACTGTTTTTACTTGTCCCTGAATATTATAAGTGTATTGTGATTGATAGCCATTACCATCAGTATATGTTGCTATATTTCCATAGCGGTCAAAAGTTCGCTGTAAATTAATAGTTTTACTGCCGCCATTAATGGTCGCGGAAATTTGTTGTCCATAGGAGTCATAATGAAAGCTTATAACGCGTTGTTCGGGTTTACCTACCGCATATATAATTTTAATAGGATGATTAAAAGCATCGTACTGAAGGCTAATTACATCGCCTTTGGTATTCGTTATTTTTATTGGATTATTGGCTTTATCGTATTCATAAAGCTCTATGGCGCCATTAGGATAAGTGATTTTTATTGGATAGTCGGATTGATTATATTGCGTGGTTATTGTTAATCCACGTTGATTAGTATACTTAGCCGAATGATTAGCTTTATCGCGTTGATAAGATTCAGTAATACTATCATTTACTGTTCTGGTAATAACACGACCTTTGGCATCAAATACGGTAACTGTTTTTTTGCCTACTGGATCATTAACAGTAATGGTATATTGCTTATTAACGCGATTATATTGACTATTAAAAATTGTTATAGCACCAGTTTTGTCGGTAATTTTACCTACTTGGGCTAATTTTGTATCGCGATTATCAGAACCAGTTGTCACAACTGTTTTTTTTGAAATAACCCCTCCGTCTTTACCACTCATCATAGCGGTTATCGGTGCAGGAGTTGATACGGTGTAATCAATTTTAGTTACACCACTATCTGGATCAGTTTTTTGGTTTAGTTGTCCATTTGCATCGTACCCATAATGCCATACATGACCAAGAACATCCGTGACCTTGACCAGTTTATTTCCCGACCATTCATAACTTACAGTTCGCCCTTCACGATCACTAACTTTAATAAGACGTTCTTGATTATCATAAATAAAACTATATACCTGTTCATCAAAATGATCTTTGATAGCAATACGGCGTCCTTCGTTGTCTAAGATAAAACTAACTTTTACATTATTAATATCACCATATTCTAAAACTCGGCCTTTATCATCAAAATTAATCCAATTTCCTTGTTGATCGAACCAATGCCACCCACTATCTGTTTTCTTAATAGATATGTGTTTATAGGTATATAATTGTTCCTTACCAGTACGTTGATACATGGTACCTGCACGATCAATGGTTTTAACACTATCATCTAATGGATCAAGAACAAAACGTAAATTAGCCCAAGCCGGATTTATATACCAACGACCATTAATCCAAGTTCGATTAAGTTTAACTTCGCCACCAAGTACTTTGACCCTTAGGTCAATCGTACTTTCAGTATATTCTGTATTTGGTAATTTAACACTAGCGTCACTTGTACCAGATATTTTTTGTATATCACCATTATAAAGTTGTGCATACGCTATTTTAGATGATGAGGCAATCATTATTGTCATCACCATAAAGATTGCTATATACTTGTTTATATTTTTAATTATCATGTTGCGATCCTTTGTGTTGTTTGACACACTAATTTTCATTTTTTAAATTACCTAGCACCGCTTGCCGTACCGGCACTCGCACAACTAGCTTCTGGAGCACAACCTGGTGCTATTGGCATGGCTAAAGGAGAGCCTAAAGCGCTACCTGAATTAGTACCTGAACCCCAGTCCCAATTAAAATCTGCTAATGAACATTGCCCTACATATTGATAAAAATAACCACCGCTATTACCTTTAGATATGTCGCCATTAGCGCATATACTGTCATGTAGCTCTAAATAAGGCGCTAAATAACAGCTACTAGCCGCATTTTTACTTTTAAATAACATTGTTTCAACCGTTGCTTCTGGTTTAACGCTTTGAGTTTGGTTCGGATCAAGGGCGGTGACTCGATAAGCAATAACTCTTTTTTCCTTAGGCAGGAGACTATTAGGTATTTCTCCAAAAAATTCATACTTAAATTTATTATCAGTTTTCGGTAAATTTAATACCACATTTTTAGCCTCTATCAGACCATAGTTAGTGATAGTGAGCTCACCCACTTTTTCCTCACCAATTTGTAAACCCGCTAAATTAATAGACATAGGTTCTATCAAAACAACAGGTGCTGGTACCAAAGTATTGAAAGTTGCATTTAACTCAATATCATAAACATCTTTAATTGCTGTTTCTGTTGTACCAAATTCAATATTGATGTTTTGGTACTCTAAAAAGATATGTTCATTAATAGTAGTATTAGGGCGAATAACAATGCGACCTGACACATCCGTATGGTTTGGTGCACTCACACGATAGCGATAAACTCCTGTAGGGAGGTTTTCTAATAAGGCGATCCCTTGTTCATTAGAGATAATGCTATATTGTTGAGTAAGCACAGCTTCATTTTGCAACTTAATCGTCGCACCTTTTACGCCTGCAATAGGATTACCTTGTTTATCCAATGTTGCTGTATAGATATCAGCAATATCAAATTGTGCAATACCCAGACCACTTTGTGTCACTGAAATACTGACGGGAATTGATCCTAATATATTGTTATTCTCTGCTATTTTAAGATTAAAACGATAAACACCATCACTTACCTTGTTATTTGGTTGAGCAACAATTTGTAAAGGTAGTTGTTCATCAACAGCAATTGATTCAATTGTTTTATCAGTAGCAATAAATATCCAGTTTGGCGCTGGATTACCACTTTCATCAAGAAGTTCAATTTGAACATTTTCTGCTTTAGCCAATCCTTTATTGCCTAAATGAATATTGGTACTCACCATTGTTCCCTGTTGCACACCCGTTTGAATATAATTTGGAACCGCATAAAGGGTCGGCATTGCTTGTCCTAATTGATAATCAATTTTCAATTTACCTCGTATTAAATCATTTGATTCATCAGCTAAAGCGACAAGATAAATACTTCCTTTTTCGGTTGCTGTATCATCAGCAATGAAATTAATCATGGTCAATTCAGTTTCACCACTATTTATATCAATTGGTTCAGATTTTATTTGTATCCCTTTTGGCAAAATACCATCTGGCTGATTATCTGCAGTTAATACCCAACGTAAATTTTTAGCAGTAATACTCGCTTTAGCTACCATATTTATAGGCATTGCAACGTTACGTGCCGCTTTTAGATGATAATTTTGATAATTAAAGGCGATACGATTAATTTCAAAACTAGCTTGTGAAGTCATAATTAATTCATCAGGATGAATAATGGCTACTTGATATATACCTGCATCGTTTTCTTGAGGCATAAAAGTATAAGAGAAATTTCCTTTATCATCAGTTGCAATGGCAATTTTCCGCTCAAAACCATTAACTTTTAATACTAACTTAACTGGTGCATTAGCAACCACAGTATTATCCTTCCGATAAATCGCCTGTCCTGTAATTGTAATAGGCTGTAGTCCATAGCTAACTTTTGGATTGATATTGGTAACTTTCCCTGTATAAGCTGTCGGCGGTGGTGCAGGAGGTTCCATTTTAACCATTACCTCACGTTCAATTGTAACAACTTTACCACTGGTATTAATCGCTTTAACGGTTAATTTATGTTTACCATTATTTTGTTGTGTTAATGGCCAATGAACTTGATAAGGAGATTTGGTTAATGTTGAAAATAATTGGTCATCAAGGTAAACTTCAACTTTATCAATTCCTAATTCATCTGTTGCAGATATCTGGATATCCATAGGGGCAAAAATCACTTGATTATCTGCTGGTGTTATAATGGTTGCCTTTGGTGTCGGTAGTTTAAAACTAACTGAAACAGGTTTACTGTGTTCACTTATACCAAAATCATTATTAAGTACCGCCGTTAATTGATAATTCCCCTCGGCTTTAAGATCAACAACTTGATAAAAATAACCATTTTTATCAACTGTAACTGGATCATTAACCATTCTCCCATTCAAATATAGCTGCACTTTTCCAGCTTCCTCAGCTTTACCTTGAACCTTTAAATTTGATATTTTAACCGTGGAATTAGAGACTGGTTGAATTAATATTGGCGCTGTAACACCGATAGCTAAAGGCTCTGTATAACCTGATTCATTACCAGCTTTATCAGTTACATTTAAGCGCGCATATAATACTTCATTATCTTTAACTGGCAAATTCGAAATTTGGTAGCTATTTGCATCAATTTGGATATCTTGATCAATGAGAGGTGTATCAAAGCGCTGGTTAGTTGCTATTTGTAAATGTCCAGATTTAACACCACTTAAATTATCATAAGTTGAAAAAATCACTTTCACTGTATCACTATTAATACGATTAAATTGTTTGAGCTTAACCACTGGTTTTATCGTATCAATAGTCACTAAAGTTGAAAGAGGAGACCACATTTCCCATGTTCCACCATTATTAATACTTCCTCTAATACGTGCTCGATAAGATTGACCATTTTGCAAATCATTAACAAATGTAAATTGACCTACATCGCCAACAACTTCTCTATACACTGTATTACCAGATGGATCTTGAATATCAATTTCATAACTATTGAGTGGACTAATTTTTTGCCATGACCAGCTTGGCGCTTGATGGCTATAACGGTTAACAGGTATTGGTGCATCTGACGTTAATCCTGAAATGTCAAAAAAATTATAAGATGCATTTTGATCAACAATATATTTACTAAAATCACTATTTGGTGTAAATAAAATCGCTTGTTCTGGTTTAATAACATTTGCAGTATTACAACCTATTTGTGTATAGTTTGAGGTTGTGCCTTGGATACCTATTGTAGCACTGCTACCTTTGCTACGTTCGCCTATCAAATAACGATATTGATACTTAATTTGATTAGAGTTTTCATAAAGAATAGCCTGAAATGTTCCCATTGGAAGATTACTACCAAAGTAATACTGGTTAGTCCATTGAACAATTAACCTCCTATTAGGTGCCTCACCCTGAGTTTCATACTGAATAGTCCCTGTCGGCTGGCCTAAAACATCGGTTCTTAAATCATCCCAAAACACATACAGTGTATTATTATAAGTAGGAAGACAAGTATTAATGTAGGAGGTAGTTGGGTTAGTAAATTGAATCAAACCATTAGTTGTGACATAAAATTTATCAAAATTGCTACCATAATAGTTAAAGCTAAATCCTATTGGAAAAGGACCTGCAGATTTATCATCACCATATAATCCTGTATTTGTAGCAGCATAACTAGAATGATAAACAAATATAGACAAAACAAAGAAAAGGATTGCATATTTATTTTTTTGTTTTATTGATTGTCTTTTTGAGGGCCTTATATTTAATTTTAAAGATAGGTTTTTCCATCGTTTATAAACTTTCATTTTTTGCTCCATTAGAGTTAGAAATTTTTATTAAATTATAGCGTTAGCCTACAAGGCTTAGACAAACTCTTGCCTGCATTATTAATTAAGTTTGCCTGTTGCTTCACATATTGTTGATAACTAGCTAAACCGCCTTCTAACCAAACAACTTCGCTTGGATCAGGAAACGTTAATTTGCGTTTTAATAATTTGGTGATATGTTCATTAGGGGGGATTAATACATATTGTATAAAGGTATCATTGTTAATAATTTTATTTTTAAAAAAATGTTTTATAGCTAGATGAGATTCTTCTGATAAATTAAAATTTCTAATAGGTTTTTCAGGTAATGTATCAATATCTTGTGGCATTAAACCAATTGTAATGATCTGCCAGTTAATAGTTTTACTGCCTAATAGAAATTCTTCAGGGGTTATTATATTTGATAACTGTAAATTTTGTTCTTTTAGCTTGGACCACGTTCTAATCCCCCCTAATAAAGCAAAAAGATGCTTATAACCTTTTTGCCTTAGCGTATTGATTGTTCGATTAATCGTTTGTTGTTCAAAACCTGTTCCAACTAATACTACTGTTTTATCATAAAGAAAATCCTTTTTTTCTAAATGATTAAGCGGGATAGTTAAAATACCTAATTGATTATCTGAGTTAAATAAGTTCGATCTAACATCTATCCATACTACATCATCTGATAAATTACGCGCCTGTTCAATGGTTAACCAAAACGTCTTATCTAATGATTCTTTATGTTGATTAATAGGCAAATGAGTAAAAAGATCTCTATAATTTTGGATATCTTCTTGACAATTATTAATTTCATTTGCAGAAATCTGACAACAAAAAGACAAAACAGTACAAGAAAATAATAATCTATATAGCAAATTAGAATGAAAAACTGACATTTTTAAAATTCTTTTCAAGTTATTTAAATAAGTTTTAACACAATTAATTTTTATTTATTATTAAGATAGAATATAAATCTGGATATTTGTTATAAAACAAGCGACATAAGCACAACCTATATAAGTATATGTTTTACTTATATAGGTTAAGATTGATAGGGATGATCAAATAATTTTTATAATGGTGTTACATATACTTTGATATTTCCATCCTTAGTAGCAGACATATAGAAATTACCTGTAAATTCATTATTTTTTCCAAGAATACCTGATTTAAACGGAATGAATATATCGGATTTAAAGCTATAATCTCTACTTACTTCTGCTTTACAAACCTTACTTTCCAAATCAAAATTTGCCTTTCCTGGGCAATAACGACTAGTCATTGCAACGCCAGAAAACTTAACCAAATAAGACTTATCCGCTTGGAAATTATAATTTTTAGGTAATAATTCATTCAATGAATATCGAAAACCTTTTATAATTGAGGCCGTGTTGGTTAATGAATTTTCCATATCAAGAGGCACTACGATCACTTTTATCGTTTCTGTTTGTTTGGCTAGTAGATAGATATTTCCTGTGAAGTGACTATCTCCATGAAGGATACCTGACTTAGAAGGGATAAAAATATCTGTCTTAAAAGCATCTTTCTCAAAAGTATAATTCCTATTTAAATCCGTTTTGCATTTTTTAGAATTTTCATCAAAATTATTCTTTCCTGAGCAAATACGAGAAGCTATGTTACCAATAAATTCGATCATATAAGACTTATTGGCTTCAAAATAATAGTTTTCTGGTAATAATTCATTAAGTGAATATTTGGCACCTTTTGTTACTAAAAACGTGTCTACTATTGCTTTTGTTTCGTTTATATCACTCTCATATAAGGTATAACTTCCTGTACTATTAGTATCAAATAAATGAATATAATAAGACCAAGATAAATCATCGTTACGAATTTTGGATTGCCAAATATTTTCTGCAGGTAATACCTTGCCATCAGAACGAATTACCTTATTCATCTTTTGATTGCCGAAACTTGGATCAGCTATTTTTACATAAACTTGCCCTTCCGTTTTTGGAAAAACGAGTTTTGTTTCTTTACCAACTGTAGTGAGTGTGGCATTAAGTGATTGATCTGATAGATCTGTGTTGAATCCTTCGGATTCATATACACGAATTACATCACCATCTAATGCTAAAAAGTCTGTAATATTATCTCTATCGGGTAAATCTACTTTTACATTATGAATCAAAGTATGCGTATTTACTGTTTTTAATAAAGATGTTACTGAGCCACCTAACGTATCAGCATGGGTAAAAGTCGCATCAAACTCCACAAATTTACCATGCAAGCTAGTCATCATATCCCAACGCCCAACTTTAGATGAGTGCCCAGCAATATCACCAAAATCTAATAATAAACTTTTGTTGACCGCATGATCCCCCATATAGCTACCTAAAATATTGAAGTCAATCAATAAATTTTGTTTATTTTCAACAATTTTAGGTTGTGCAGAATCGATGACAGTTTTATAAGAAGTACCATGACCTTCATTCTTAACACGTACACCTAATGTAAAAGGAATAGAGGGTTCAATTTCAGGCGTAAAGGGATCATCCCCATAAACTTCGCTTGGTATAAAATAATCTAATGTTAATAACGGCTGAGGTTTAATTACAACATAATCAGGTGGAACTTCTACGCTTACTTCTTGTCCATTCAATGTATAAGTAACTTTAGCTCCAATATAATATAATGTATCATCAGATTGCGCCGCACCATATGCAGGAACAATTAACCAATGAGCTTCAGCTTTAGTCTTTGCTTTTATCTCACCATCACCATTAATACTATTAATGCCAGATAATGAGTTAATGCGATAAAAAAACTTTGCATCGTTATCATTAGCATTTTGAGTTGTCGCTACTTGTTGATTATTTCTATCAGTAAAGAGCAATTCTATACGTATATTTTTTAGTATCGAATCCTCTAGGCCATTATTAATTATCATTCGAGCATCAAATGCTTGCCGTTCAAATGATAATTTTTGTTCTATAACTATTTTTACTTCTGCACATATCGCATCTTGCGCAAATACTAACTTGCTAGAAGTAACGCTACAGAAGAAAAAAAGTATCCATATAAAGTACCAATAATATTTTTGTCTGCATTTTAAAAGTATGTTCATTTATAATTGACCTTTTATAATATTTTTATTCTGAATGAATCCATTTATAAGCGAATAAAATAACTTTTCCTATTTTTTATAGATTGATCTTTGGGAATCGTTTAATAAAGCTCAAGGCTTTATTTTTTATATCTATAAGCAATTAGTGTAGATAATTAAGTAAATTAATAAACTATTACTACTAATTAACTACTGTCTAATTCTGAATCCAAATACATTGCTAGTTCACAATTTGTTATCCCTATTATCAAATGCCAATGTTTTTTTCATTAATATAAAATTAATCATTAAGCATATAGATAATCAAGAAAGATAATCTTATTTTGGTATGAAAAATAACAATTATAATAATTAATAAGAAATGAAATTTGTAATAAGTTCTCTTGTTAGTATTTAGATGAAACATTCTTTATTTGCTTTTAAACAAAAGAATTTATAATTTTTAATGTATTATCTTTTGACACTAAAACTAATTTAGATCTAAAAAACTAAATTCAGCTTACTTCATATCGATTTAGAGGGATTTGCTTATAATAGTGAAATAATGCAACAACGCTAGTAATGTCAGAATTGGCGTAATGTCGTTTGTCAATAAAGGCATTCCAGATAATTGCACTGTTTATACACAAAAAAAACAAATACAATTACCCAGAGCAGTTAATTATTACAGCGGTTTTTCTGGCCAATTGGTGTCTGGCGCCGTATCAACATCAATGCGATTGAGTAATGCTCGGTATTTTTTCCAATCCGCGTATAACGCCTTTTCTTCATCAGTTGCAATATCAGTATCAATTGCATCTTGTAGATAATCAATTTGCGTAGTAGCTTCGCTTAATAACTTTTTTTTCTGTGCTATTGCAACATTTACATGGTGCTGATGCTGTTTATTTTCATCTAATATCCATGCTTCACCGTTCCAAGAATCAAACTCAGAATTTGGTTTTAACAGTGTGTAATCTGTAGGAATGTCGCCAATTTCTGTTACTGTTGATTCTACGCCTGTTGTAGTTGAGTAGATTTTTTTGCCTCGGTAATCATTAAGGTAAACCCATTTGTTGTCTTGACGAACAATCGCTTTATCTTCTTTCACCGATTTCGGTGCATCAATGCATGAGTTAGCCGGCACACCGACGCCAACTTGTAAATACTGATAACTTGCATTTTTGAACTCCCCAGTTAGCACGTCAAAATTGTAAATAACTGCATAACCTGCTTTCTCTGTTAATCCGTTTTTATCTAAAACTGCAATTTCTGGTTGTAATTGATATTTCATTGTAAATCCTCTTATTTGTTATTCAGCTTTAACTATGTACATAAATGCGATGTTTCTAGGTCTGTTTTCATTAGCAGTCGGTACAACTTGCGATGCATCAAAAAAAACACCTCCAGCACTGCTAATATCGACGTGCATAGGGGTATGACCAGCATCTTTTTCAAAATATCTAAACGCTCCATTTGCTATAGGCTCTGATGAAAACGTCTCAGAAATCGGTGATATTTCACCATGAATATTGCGAATGGCATCACCCTGCCAGCTCAAGATTTGCCTGCCTGGGTCAATACCACGGGCATTATCCCATCCACGTATAAACTCACCCCGCAAGTCTGGCAGCCGACCCCACGGGAAAACAGATGCTAGTCTAGGAAACTGATTTACATCAAATGACGCGCCATTGCATTCAAACCAGCCGGCTGGCGGACGATCTTGTGGCCACGGTAGCGGGATACCGACAGGCAAAAAGCTATTAACGTTTGCTGTTGTAATTGCTTCGTACCAGTTTTTTTTGCCTTCTTTAGTATCGCAACGATAGTAAACTCTCGGTATTTTACTGTTAACTACTGATAATTGTTCAATTTTCCACGTTGCGCTACTGCTCGGATATGCTAATAATGTTGCAGTGCTATTACCCGATAGTTGTAAATCGGGAAAATCTACCGTTCTACATTGATAAAAACCCCCGTCAAGATGTGCGTCAAAATTATTAGCAATAGCACCGACGGATGAGCCAATACCGTAATCACCCGTTTTTAACACCGATTTATTGTTAATTGTTACATCATCAACATTTTCAAAACGCCAAGTGTTGCTGCTACTAACGTACCGTAATTTGTTTGTCCATTTATCTAACTCAGCATTATAGAACGCATATATAAAACTATCTCCCGAAGGTCGCATCACAAGTTCATTGCTATTTTCGTGCAGAAATTTCATACCATAAGATGTTGGAGAAAAACGCAACTGACCGGTTATTTCGTCACCAGATTTTTTTACCGCACCCGCCGCTAAATCGTTAACTTTTTTCACAGCTAAGCTCGTCGCAGCTTCTGTTTCTGATGTGCTGTTAGTTGCTGAACTAAGTCGTACTTTACCTTTTCTGACAAATTCTTTAATAGCGCTGGCGAGTTGGTCATGCTTAGATTTATCAAGTTTAATGCCTGCGGATTCAATCGCATTAGCAATTTCTTCTTGAATGGCATCGCAATACAAATAGTCTAGCTGAGTGGCTGGTGTACCCGTTTGTGGGTTACCTCGGGTAAAACCATTTTTTCCTTGCCCGAACTTATCTTTTTGGGCAGTGGCTGTATCAATTCTATGCATTTGTTACTCCGTATTTAAAAATTACATAAGTGTGTGATGGGCATAATTTATCAATTATGCATTCGATTTGCTTATCGCCCCACATTCTCAAAGGTGAATCGCATCCGTCATTACAAGTCATGTCTGTGATTTGATAATTGTGAGGTATGTTTACAATCCAATAGAAACGCCACTCCTCATCATATAGATAATCGTCACATGTTGATTCACAAGTAAATATATCATTGTTATAGTTTGTAATCGTGGCATCTGTATAACCGTTGGCTTTTAGAACTTGTAGAAAAAAATCTTTACTAATACCACCAACCAAATTTATTTTTGAATCCAAACGGTTGCGCCGTGTTGTTAGCGTTTGAAACTCAGATGGATAACAGCTATCGGGTAATCCGCAAATTTGCTCATATCTATCTATCAGCTCTGCCGTCGTCTTGGGGTTAATCTCTTGCATTAAATCATCTAATCTAGCGTGAGTGTTTGATAATGTTAATGCCAGTGATAGCAGTATTGGCTCTGATTTATTCCACGCAGGGCCATAGGGCAATAAGTGCCCTACCATATTTCGGTATTGTTTGTCTAAATCCATTCAATCCCTCCAAAAGCAGCCACTTGATTTTTTTCTATAAAAATATCTTTGTCGGGGTAAACTAAGTCATGGGCATATTCACCAAATGATGCGCTTATCACTTCGCTAATACGTGACCTAAATAACGTTGTTTGTGGATTGCCTTCTCTTAATAAAAATGACTTCAATTCGGCTTCTATTTGATAGCGAATTTCTGGATTATCAGGGGTGACCATAATTTTAAAATTAATGGGTTTGAGTGTAGGCGAAAAAACAAGTAGCATGGCGCCAGCAACCGGTGCGAGAGGTTCAATATGTTTCTTTATATTTTCAATGGTTGTACTATCTAAAATTGGGTTAACCGGATCGCTATTTGCCACCATTACGCCAACGCTACCCGCCCCCGCCCAATGGCGGTAACACCAAGCTCGTGTAACACCATGAACCTCTTTTGCCCACTGTACATAATCTTGATCGGCTCCGCTTTGAGGCGTGTAATACCACCTGTCGATAACTCGTTTTCTAAATGCCTCTAAATCTTCAATATCGGCACCTGATTCTATTGAATCGGCAAAACATGTTGATGATAGACCTGTAACAGGGGTAATCAGTGACATTTTAGTGCCATCATCACAATTGCCTTTTTTGCCTACCTCATCACAAATAACAGGCACTCTTAAAACGTTATTTGTAGATGTTATTGTTTCAGTAACTGTATACAGGCTCTGATCTATCTGGCGCCTGATTTTTTGACCTTTTGTGATAGTTATTCCATCAGATATTTCATCAAATCGAACATAGCCAGCTGCTGGAATTGGCTGTTTTCTATAGCAGCGTTTCATATTGCCATGCCGAATTAACCAATTTTCGTCAGCCTGATCGGGTAAAATATTTTTAGCCATATTTTCAATATAGCCTAATAACATATGTGTAGCCCCTGCGATAACTCGCCCATAGACTTCAGGATCGTTGCGCCGCAGTGAAATTAATTCATCATCAACAGCTAGTCGAGCATATAAATCATTGCGTATCGTTGTGATTAAATCGGGTAAGGTTGGTCTTGAAAATCCACTAGACATTAATATCACTCCATAAATTGTCAAACCTAAATTCTTCATTGCTGCCATCTTTTTTGTAAATATTGATAGTAGCAACTAAAACGGTTAAATCGGTTCGCTTTACTGAAACATCAATACGTGATGCCAGCCCGTCATCAATCATCCATTGCACCGCCTCTTTTATATAAATTTTTGCAAAATTGGCAGTTTGATTGGTTAATTTTGAGCGAGCCAATAAATAAAGGCGTGACCCAATTTTGTCATTTGCTATACTAGGGTATGAATCGCCCCACCAACCAAAGGGGTGTTTTGAATCATCACTGGTGTTTTTGCGTCGCCATGTGTATAGCGAAATGATTAAGGCTCGGTACAGTGGTTTTGTATGTGATGACATTGACATCAGTTTGTCATTAATGTTTATAAACATGTTACTAACTCACAGAATAAGGAATAAAAAATGAAAAAATTATTTTTGTTAGCTTTAGTTTTATTAGCAAGTTCAGCAAGTACGGAGTAAAAAGAACTGCCATAAACCGCTAAACAGTTTGATAAAGGCATAAAAAAATACTTCAAAACATTTCCACAGTGCGCAGAAATAAAAATAGATGAGTTGCGTTTATTCAATGATGGTGCAAATGGTTATCAAGAATTTCAATTAGGTAATATCACGTTTGCCGTCATGTTAAACATTGACGAAAAAGATAAGCTCACTAATATTCAAATAATATCATCTGGTAATACTAAAAATGAGCAAGCACGACAAGGTATGTTATGCTCAACTTATGCGGTAATGAGGATGTTACAACCTAAACTAGCATCTAAAAACGACGCATTAAAACAGGCGGGTCACCTGTGAGTGCTAGCAAAAGGTGCCCTGTTTGAAATGGCGTATTATTTTGACAAAATAAAGGCGCAATTTGCCCTATTTGAATTAAACGTTTATACAAGCTATCCCATTTTTTGATTTGGGTTGTGTGTTACGGTACTTGTTTCATTATGTGTATGTCCATTATAAATGGTTCTGATGTTTGAAATAGTGCTGGTTTTATCTGCTATTTCTCCAGATGATTTGAATAATGGCGTATTAAATTGTGCTTTTGATGATGCGCTAACAACTAAATTTTTAGTATTCAGTTCAATTGCATCATCAGCGTTAACAATAAATTTTTTAGTTTTTACGTTAATCTCGTTATTACGATTAAAAATAATAGCGTCACCCTCGTCTGTGTAAATGGCAACCTCGCCTTTTTTGAGCGATGTAATACGATAACGTCGGTCACCTGTGGTTAAAATCACACCATGCGATTTATCACCATCTAAGAATAATGCAACAGCTTCTGCGCCATCTAATGGCCTTGATGTGAACCCATACGGCTCGATATGCTCAATATCACTTTTTTGTTCACCGCCCGACATTTTGATTTGTAGCGTTTGGCATTTGCTGTTGCTATCACTAAATGTTATATAGCCACGAGAAACTAGGTTCATTATTTTATTTAAAACTTTACGCATTAGAATACCTCACCATCTGGTTACTTACCTTTTTTCTTCTTGTCAGGCAAATAGGCTTCAACTGGACCTATTTTTAATTCGCATAACGTTCCACGACTGCTTAAGCTATATTTAACTTCAGCAATAACCAGTTTTTCATTATCGTAACCCAGCAGCGGATCATTAACGACAACCATTTGATTGGGTTTCCATAACGTTCCGTCCCCCTGACGCCAACCTTGTACGGTGTAAGTGACTTCTCTGGTTTTGCTTGCTCTCAGCACTTTTTCCATTTCACAGCGTTCTTGGCAAGTACCGTTATTCGAGTCGCCAGACTGCTTTATGATTAATGGACGATAACGAACAATTTCCTCATCTTTAGATGTGGCGCTAACGGATGCTAGCGTTGCTTCACCAAAGTTTTCATCATCACCGATGCTTTGCCCTGAGACAAAATAATCGGAATATCGATCCTCGATACTATTTCCAGTATCCGCCGACAAAATATTAGCTCCTAAAACCAAGGCTGTTTTTGCCTCATCGAAACCGATATCACCAATCACTACTTGCCCTTGCTCGTCATCAAATACAATAATTTGTTGCATACCCATTATTTTACTAATGACATCAAAAACAGTGTCCCCTTGATCCGCTTGAATGCTAATAGCACCAACATCATTACCTTGGTTGATAACGTTTAGCTTAAACGGTTTAACTAAATCTTGAATAACTTGAATAGTGGAACTACCGCTATATTGTTTGGGTACTGCACTACAATCAATACAATCTGCGGTTTTACTTCTGCCAACAATACCCATTGATAGTGATCCCGCATCATATCGAATCGGCAATGCTTCAACGTACCCCGTTAAAACCACGTCATCATCAATATACACTTCAACTAAATCACCATTTTTAACATCAATTTTTGCTTCTGAAGCATCGCCTGATGATGGCCATTGTCGAGTAATAGTGACATTAAAATCACGGGCTAGTCGTTCAATACCCGCCGAAATACTTACATCAGTCCAACCGCCAAAGTATTTGTGATTAATTTTTAACAACACTTTATTATCGCTCATGGTTTGGGTACTCTCAGTTCTTTAACGGGCACAAAACCAGGATGAAGGACGTTGTTGCGAATTGATATATCATCATAACGTGTCGCATTGTTATAGAGATAGTGCGCTAAAACTAAATCGGGCAATACGTCATTAGGCATATAAACAATGGTTTTTTCTATTTTGATTAAGCGTGCATTGATATCTTGGTTAACTGCAGCTTTTAATTTTACTAGTGCAATGTACAAACCATCATGCTCGGTTCTTGACAGTTCTTTATCAAACGATTCATTAATAGCATCTTTGATATCCAGCAAATCATCAAATGAAATGGTATTACTTTTTTCAGATGTTGATTCTGATCTGCTTGTTATATTAGCCGTTGAACGACTAGTGGGTAATAGCTGTCCTTGAGCAAAAGAATTTTCTTTTTTACCTTTCATAGATTCTAAGGCTACTGGTACAAATGCTCGTTTTTTCTTATCTGCAACTTGCTTTGGCAATGACGCAATTATTCGTGAGGCTTCGGTTAGTGCGGTTACGCGAATCGCGGTATTGATTAGATTTTGATTTTTCTTTCTTTTTTGGGTCGATTTGCTATCTGTTGACCAAATGGCGCTAGGCAAAACGCTTTTTATAAATAATACGCCGTTAAACACCTTTACTCTGGCTACCAAATCATTTACAGAATTGGAAAATGTTGTTGCGCTTTGCCAAACATTTTTGATTGAATTAATAATGGATGAACCCCTAGCACCAAGAATGGGTGATAAATCACCATTTAGGATTTTAATCACATCATTAACATAGGGAGTTATCGCATTATAAGCATCAGCTATGTCATTTAAAATTGACACGGTTTCATCAAGAATATTACTCAAGACAAAATCGGGCGCGTCGATTAAATCAAAATCTTCAAATGCATCTAGTAGTGCTTGATCTACATTATCTGCATTTTCATCAACTACATCATCTGTTGCGATAGATGAATCGGGGAAGATTAATTCCCCCGCCTCAACAAAAGAGAATGAAATAACACTCATTCGACCGTTTTCAACCGAGTTACTAACGGTTGCCGTGCCGGTAATGTTAACATTCAATTCACCAAATATGGGGTGCATGAGTGTACCTGCACCTTCTTTCTCGATGGCTTCTACCAGTTTTTCAGCTTGTTCTTTGTGGTCGTCACCAATAACAAACGCATCAATTTTATTTTTACGCGCAGAACGACCTAGATCTTCCGTATAAGGAACATCTCGGAACGGATATTCATGGGTTTCATTACGCCGACCAAATTCAGCTGATGTGCCACTCACTTGAAATGGCACTCCTCGAAAACTTGCTGGTAATAAATCATTTAGCCAATTCATGAAGTTCATCAATAGACTCCTAATGCATATGGATTCCAACCCACATCGGCTTTAGTATCAAAACCCGATGCCTGTTTAGTTTGTTTTACGATAGTCCCTTGCGGGGCATTTTCAAACTTCACAACCAATTCACCATTACTATTTCGATTTGCATTATTATTTGAAAAGTTATTAATTGGCATTTGAGGCGTTTGATAATTGGAGCATGTAACCATTGGTTTGGTCATTTCTTTCGGTAAACTCGCTGTATCAGCCGTAACTTTTACTTTCTTTTCATTGTCACCGAAAAGAAAGTCCCAAGCATCTAGTAGCGGTTGGATGCCAGACTTAACGTTATCCCATAGGTTTTTAAAGAAATTCTGAACACTTTCCCATACCGTTGGTATAACTTCACCCGCATTTTTAAAGGGTTCAATGAATATATCAAAAATCAGCATTACATATGGCTCAATAGACGCCCACAATCCGCTAAAAAACTCATTTACCCTCTGCCAGCCATTTATGATGCTTTCACCACCTGCTTTAAATTCTGCTATAAAATAATCAATAATAGGCATAACGTAAGGTTTTATCACCCCCCATAGCCATTGAAAGAACTTAACTATATCATCCCAGTATGTGATGATTAATGTTGCAGCAATAGCTATACCTGTCATGATTAGCCCAATTGGATTCATGGCCATGACCGTGAAAAGCGCAATTGAAGTAACTCGAACAATTTTAAATGCATTGGATAATGCTATCTGTGCGAAAGCAAATAATTTCGTCGCTAAAGTAATGCTTTTTAAAACGCCTGTATGAGCCAATGTCACTATTCTAAGTGCTATTGAGGAATTTCGAACCGTTTTAAATGCATTAGATAATGCTACCTGCGCGAAAGTAAATAATTTTGTCGCTAAAGTAATGCTTTTTAAAACGCCTGTATGAGCCAATGTCACTATTCTAAGTGCTATTGAGGAATTTCGAACCTTTTTAAATGCATTAGATAATGCTATCTTCGAGAAAGTAAATAATTTTGTCGCTAAAGTAATGCTTTTTAAAACACCTGTATGAGCCAATGTCACTATTTTAAGTGCTATTGAGGAATTTCGAACCTTTTTAAATGCATTAGATAATTTTAATTGAATAGCCGCATGAGACTTTGTTACCCATTTATTAGCTTTAAGTACACCGTTGTAAATATCGATCCCGGTTGTTAGCACACCAACAATAGTATTCACACCTGCACATGCAACACGAAGACCAATTAACCCCACAATCGCCATCGCAGCCATTTTCACGAGTTCAGGATTTTCTTGAATAAAATGCCCAAATGAAACGATTAACGGTTGCATTTGGTTTAATAGTTCGATAAATGTTGGTAATAATGCCTCACCAATTGATAAACTGATATTATTAAGACCATTATTAAAAATTTGTAATTTTTGGGCTACGTTATTTAATCTTAATTCATACTGTTCCTGCATCAAACCAGCGTATTGCGATGCATCCTCAACACGCTTAAAATTAGTTTTTAATAGTTCCAGATTATCAACTAATGGTGAAATTGCAGCAATACTTTCTTTACCAAACAAATCTGCTAGTAATGCAGATTGCCTATCTTTTGGTACTTTACCTAGCGATTCAAGTACTGATGTAATCGCTCCTTCGGCATCTTTCTGCATGATGTTAGCTATTTCAGTTGATGTGAAGCCTAACTGTTGTAATGCCTCTTGTTGTTTCTCAGTCGCAGCCTCACCTGATGCCAGCATCGACATAAAGTTTTTTATACCCGTAGCTGCTTGATCTGTATTTGTACCAACGGAAATAATTGTTGAACTTAATGCAACTAACTTGTCAGCACTGCTACCAGAAATATTATCCAGCGAACCAATTTCTGTAACTACATTTGTAACTACATCTGAAATATCTTTAACTTTTGCATTTTGCGGATTGCTCAACAATTTAATTTTATCAGATAATTCAACAACCTCATTTTGAGTTAGCTTTAAAGCTGTTCGCCATGTTGCCATTGTGCTACTCGCTTCTTCCGCAGAGCTATCAAATGCTATACCCATTTTTACAGCATCTTCGGCAAATTGCTTTAAATCTTCTTTTGGGATACCTGCTTGTCCGCCTGCTGCAACAATTGCGCCGATATCTTTAGCTGCCATTGGTAACGTTAGTGACATTTCACGAATATCTTGCCCCATTTGTTTGAATTGCTCAGGCGTATCAAAGTCAACAACCTTTTTGATGTCAGCCATAACTTCTTCATACGCTATTGCATCTTTCACACCTTTAACAAACGGCGCAGAAATATTAAGGCCAGTTACAGCACCTTTTAGATCAAATTGGGCAAACTTTGAGTTTTGCACACTTTTTTGAAATTTTTCAAGTTTGCCTTTTATATTATTTAATTTTGGCGGTAGCTTATCGATATATTCCTTTGCAGCTTTTAAATTAAAGCTAGTCATAATGTTGATTCCTTGCTATTTTCTATGCGGTTTGCTTGTTCACAGAGTTCAAAGACTTCGGATAGTGAACGTTCTTCAATGATGTAGAAAGGAGAAAGTTGCCAGTACTTGGCAACTTCAAAACAAAGGTTTACAAGATATTCAATGGTGATGATTGGGCTTGCTCCGCTTCCAATGGCGTCTCTGCTTCCTTTACTTGATCCTTTGGGCCAAAGAACATCATAATTTCTCCCGTAATCATTAGAAAATCATAGGGTGTAAGTTGTTCCACCGAGCTTGGTGTAACATTACCTAATGCCACGATGTAATCAGCCACTTTTTTAGGATCGCCAATCATTTGGCTATCAAATGGGAATCCCAATTTTTTGATATCTTTGACGGTAGGCTCTTTTAATTCCAGCACATGTAATTCATTGCCATGTGCCATGATCGGCTGTGATAGTTTAATTTCTTTCATTATTGATAAAATCCTTCTTCACCGTGAAATTCGATTTCTGCTGTACCGTCTTCGGCATTGTGATTAACTTCACCTTCTACCCAAGCATTAGATAAAACGTAAACCTTACCGTTGGCAAGTTCTGCGGTAACTGTCATTGAATCGCTAGACATTAACTTGTCGATTGGAAAATCACTCGGTACTTTAAATGTCCCTTTAATGTACGGAGCTCGGAACGTTTCTTTATAGTGAACGCTATTATCTAATCCCAAAATACTTTCTTTTACATTAGTATTCATTGGGACTTCAATACCGCCTGTTAATGATAGTTGGTTGGCATCAACTTTAATATAAGTTGTTCCTGCAATACGTCGTTGTGTCATTAGTTTTTCTCCTCTGGATATTGCAATCTAAACTGTGCTAACACAGCAAAAACGCGTAATTGATTAACGAGATCAGGTGGGAATAACACATCTAATCGATTAGGATCGTTGACATTTCGTTCAACAATTAAGTTCTTTTTGAACACATCAAAGTTTTCAACTAAACCTAATAATTCTAATTGTCGATATGTTGCATTAATTTCCGCTTTAGCGACGGAAGGGGTGATAATTGCCTGCCCTGCACCAAATCGCGTGCCGTCATTTGCTAGTTTATGCCGTGGGTATTTAGATGTGATCACACTGCGTAATTTACGTAATACATACGCTAGCGTATGCAAGGTTTCACTATCTAAATAGCTATTATCAGCAATGCCGTAGCTATTACGTTGATAGGTTGTGATATCACGTTGTATTAATAAATTTCCGCTAGAAACATAAGCTGTAGCAATACCATGGCTTAGCAAAGATTGTTGTTCTGTTAGTGTAAACTGATCACTATCTGGTGCGGGTAACGCGCCGTTTAATAAGCCCGTTTGTGTTGGTCGAGCAGGATCGTTACGAATAAAAATTGCATTCCGCGCTGTTCGCATTGCAATTAATTCATCAATACCTGTCTGAATGTTTTTTTCATAGCCTGCAACGGTAATATGTTGGTAATTTAATTTATCACCAAATTCGACAAGCTCGGATAAATCACCTTTTTTAGCAGTATAAGCATGTCCATACAATTGGCGCGCATAACTCCAACGCCCTACTGTGTCATCCATTTCTTGGTTGAATGTTGCGAGTGATGCTAAGTCATTAAATGGAAAGGCGATAAAATCAAGGAGTTTGTCCCCCATCGCGGCAATAACCGGCGTTAAATCTGGAGTACCTGTTCCGCCATGCATTTGCGTGATTGCAATATTTAATCCGTCAGGTGTTTCTTCTCCGCCGATTGTGCCGTAATAGTTAAAGCATAGCGGGATATCATTGCCATTCAATCCTTTGTTTTTGGCTGTTAACGTGATAGTGCTATTGCTAATAGTTGCTGTAACAGGTAAATTGGAATTGGTATTAATTGCATTATTTAGTGCATTGGCAATATTGTCCGCAGTATCCGAAATCGTTACGCGCGATTGAATTTTGCAGTTACCAATATATAAACTTAATGTCCCTGTTTCTTCTGCGGTGCCTGATATTTGAATAGTGCCTGTTGCGTTTGAGCCAGATGCAGGTTCGTCAACAGCAATCACCCATAACTCACCAAAATTATCGGTGTTTCGATAGGATTCAACCATTCTAGATAATTGGCTACCTTGTCCTGCGAGTTTTTTAGCTTGATCTGCAGACGGCATAATAATGAGCTTATTACGTTCAATACTGCTATCAGCTAATGGATAAGCAATAATTAATGAAGCACCGCTATCTTGAATTGTATTAGCCGCAGACGAATCCACTTCCGCATAAAATAATGGAACTTTTATATTGTTAGGAATATTGTTAAAACTAATTGTCATTTTTAGTTACCCTTTTTTTGTTTTAATTTGATGTTGGTTGTTTCTTCAACATCATTATTTGCCAGTCGTCTAGCCCAGTATTGGTTAAACTCAACATGACGACCGCCTTTAGGTAAATAATCCCCGTTATCTGGGTCATATACCTGTTTGTTATTGATAGGTTTAATTATCATTATTGCCCTCATAGATATTATTATTTTGAAAATTCACCGTTACCCCCGAATCTAGTTCATTAATCGTTCCTGATAGAGTATCGAAGTTGCCAATGTTTAACGGGTTATACTGCGGAGGTTTGATGGCATCTGGGTCGTTTGGATCGAATTGCCAATCAGGATCGGGAATTGGATTATCAATAGCATTTAAATCAAAGTGTTGACGAGTATTATCAAAACCAACTTCGCGCACTGCACTAAAATTGAATTGATAAAAAAGTCTTCCCTGATCTAAATCCAGTAAACCGCCACCATCATATTGAATTGGATTATGCGATGAAGAAGGTTCAAGACCGAGTAAAGCTCGCCAAAGTTCGGTTTTTATGTTTTCGACAATGTCATATGCTTCGTGTTGACCTTGTTCATCTAATGGTTTTAATACAACAATAACCCCAAAACTTTCTGTCACATTTTGCCAATAATCTGTTTGTGACTTGTTGTCTTGTGCTCTATCATCAAGCGGAACAACATAAGCGGCAGGTAATTTTAAAAGTGCCGTATCTTTAATAGCTGAAAACGCAGCAGCAGCACCAACCCGACCTGCAAAGCTAGGGCTAAAATGGCGTAATGTGTGAACGATATGTGATAATTTCATTGTTTAACCTGCTTCATTGAGTTGACTAGATCTGTAGTTAACGTGTTTTTACGCCATGATGATTCTTTCTTTAATGTACCAATCATGAAATTTTTAAACGGAGTAATCCTTTATGGAAGCCTGATTTGCTATAACAATAACTAGCAATATCAAGCATTACGATGTCGAGACAAATGGTGGAGATAATTTTTCGCTCGGTTAATTGCAGCTTTTAGCTATCTATATTGAATAAATTGTTTTATCAGCATTATCTAGCTGTAGGTAGTTCATATCTTTTTATATAAAACGCATAACACAAAAAATTTCGTTTTAGATATGTTAAGCATGCTTTATGCCAATGTGTATAGTTGCATCCGTTTATCATATCTACTGTTTATTTGCACATAAACTCTGTATTATTCTTGGGTGCAATCTCTTTACAATAGTATTCTCGCCAACCATCAATCATGGCTTTGTTGTAGCTGATTGCGCTAGTGAGATGGTAATAATCTTGTTGAGAAGCTCTTGCAAGTCGTAAGGCTTTGCTAGCTGTATTGCTGGCGGTGACACTATCTCGTTTGACGGATTCGACTTTGACGCGCAACTCGATAAAACCATTATCGATATCATAACGTAAAACCGCTGTTTTAGCTTGTCCATTTTTTATCGCCTCAATAATGTTTGATTCTATTTTGTTACTTCATTGTTATCTTGTAGCTATTTTTCGTACTTTTCTTCAGCTTTATTTGCTCTCACCACTGCAAGCTTTTCATCTTGCCGACATTTGTAGGCGAAATAACAAACAAATAGCAACATACTAATCAATGATATATTTACTTTTGATATTTTGAACATGATGAACCACTCAACAATAACGAGACAAATAAAAACCACCCCCAACCGTTAACACCTTTAACCGCCATTATTGATGCGATAATGAAGCATAAGATAGACATAACGCCTTCTCCTTTTCTCGTCTGATTACTAAGCCTTTTAGAACCTTACCACCTGCTTTATTCCACCTTGGGAATTCATTACAAGCCGCCTTATAATCACCGTTATTCAGATGCTTATACATTGTTGATGTTCGCATTTTTGTACATCCAACGTTAAAGGTAATTGAGGTCACAGCGTCAAAAACAGACTGGGGAAGATGAAAGCCTTTAGCATAGCGATTAACACATTGTTCAGCCGTTTTTATGTCATTGACCCAACGCTTTGCTATCTCATCATCAGTATAAATTTTTTGTTCAATATGATTACCCGTTGAGCCAATGCCTACCGTTAATATGTTAGCTGGGCAATAATAAGGCTCTCGTACGCAAGATTCAGCGTTACCGATTATTTCCAGACCCGATTGACTTGTTCTTATGTCATCTGAGTAGTTGGTAATAACAATACCGATTATTACCGAAACACTACAAATCGCACTCGTCGCTATTTTTGTGGTATTTCGCATAATATTGCTCTCTCAAGTTTTTTTTATGATAAAAATCTCGGCGCTTATACAGCCAATTAATAATAAATGTCGCTATTGATAAGATAATACCTACAATAATGGCAATATCATTTAAGCTAAGTGCGCCTAAAAGCGTGCATATAGCGCCCCAGAAATAAGATATCGGTGATGAGTATCTTTCCATGTTAAAATATCTTTATGTGAGTTAATAAGGTGACAGCGTACTAGCTATATTGAGTTGTGTGCGTGTCTAGCTTTGCTGTCGATTCTGTGGATGCCCCCAAACGTATCAAATCTCAGCATTAAGCAGAATTACTGCTACTTGACTAGAAGTGTAGAGGTTATGAGGGGGACTGTTTTTTGGTATTGAGTAAATAACTCAAAATTTGGACATAAAAAAACCACAGTTAAGCGGCTTTATTTTTTCTTATTTATTCGTTTCTTTTTGAATTTCTTTAGTTTATATACTTCAATTTTCTTTATTTCTTTATTTACTGATTTTTTATTTTCAATTAAAGGAACTTCTTTTTTATTCTTTTCCTCTTGCTCAGCTTTTAATTTTTTATACTCATCTTTAGCAACAACAATATTAATAAAAACAAAAAAAGCAAAAAAGATAACTACTAACCAAAAAATAAAATCAAACACTCGCTCAGCCGTAGGGCTGATATGCCCATTTTTTGAGCTGTGGAAATGTGATACATATCTTACCCGAGCATCGACGATTGTTGACCAAAAAATAATTAAAAAGAATGCGATTACCTTTTTCATTGCGCACATCGTTCAGTAATGAACTTATTATCATTACCCTGAATTTGTTTAATTTGTTGATTGCGCTTGCATTCCCATTGTTCAGGCGGATACATTTTATTCCACGCTGTCATTAATTTGCGCTCAGAATCCGATAAGTTAATGTTGTATTTATCTGACATATAAAAATGAGTGCGTGCAATTATGCCTCGAATCTCGTCACGTGGTTGAAATTGACGAGCTTTAAAGTCAACTGCAGATTGACATTGTCCATACTGATTAAATTGATTAGTGAATTGCGAGTATCGGTAGTTAGAACGATCACCGTTAACTTCGCCAATTGCAGGTTGTAGATTATGCATGTCACCTTCCATCAGATTAAACGTAGCATCTTTTTTACACGCCTTACGTCCACCATCTCGCCAACATTGTAAATGGTGTCCAAAATTTTCAGCTGGCATGACATGTTCCCATTCTATGCGAGAGGCTCGAGCTTCATTTTTTCTGGGTTTGTAACCACATTTACCAAAATCAACAACGCCTTTTTTATCGTTAAAGCTAAATTCACAAGCGCAATAAAACTCAGTTTGTTTTGGGTTTGATTTATACAATTTAGTTAATTGGTTTTTTGCTGTATTAAAATTTTGTGTTGAATTAGCAAAAAAAGAAACAAGCACAAGCGAGATGATAAACTTTTTCATAAATCCGTTTAAAAAACAACTCCAAAATAAATAAAAATATCGAGCGTTCTAATTAAAAATCATCGCACTCAATTAACTATAAGTACCAAGCAAGAAACTTGAGAAAGTAAACCCTCGATCTAAGTTGGGATAAGGAGAAGAAAAATGAAAATACTAATCATTGTTCTTCTACTCCTATTTAAGTTTTCCAGCTTTTTAGTAGTATCAAAGGCGAGAAGAGCCTCGCTTTTGATCTTAACTATAACAATAAAATCTTAAAAAATCAAGGTAGTTAAGATTGCATTAATTAATGTAAATAAGTGAAAACTTAGATAGTTTGCAAGTTTAATTTATGGTTGATACTGTAAAGCTTTGTCTATGAGGTTTTATCTATAAAGTTTTGTTTAAATAGTAAAAAAGCCTCTAAATGAGGCTTTCTTTTAAATTCAATAATGAGCGATGCTCTTGTAAAGTTAATGATTTATGATATTTTCTTGGATTACCACACATCCAACAAGAACAGGCTACCGGTGTTATTACATGCTTTTTAAGCGATTTTCTAGTATTGCCAGAATGAAAATCATGCTTTCTGTTATCTAAACATCGCTTAGCCTGATGTCGTCTATATGCTCGTGCTCTCATAAAATGACTTACATATGGAAACAAAAAAAGCCCAACTATTTTAGCGGACTTAAATTCTGTGCGCTTAAAACCGCATCATGTACATATCATATATTTAAACGTTTAAACAGTCAAGTGTTTTATTGTATATTTCACGCTTTTTTTATTACTATAATTTGTAGCTCCATTTCTAGTGTATGAATAATTTTAGGCATAGAGTTAAAATAAGGTAGTTTTGTGGTAAAAGCATTAATGTTACCTTTCACTATCACTTAAAAACCTCAATAAAATCAATGGGTTTTCTGAGTGACTTTTATCATGCCCGATTTGCCGTTTTTCTGTTATATCATAGCCTTTGTTCCTGATATCGTACACTAAGCTACACCTAAACGTACTTTATATCGCTAATCAGATGTTTTGATATAACTAAATAGCCCATTTAATTTGAGCCCACGTTTGGTAATAACCTGGCATACTTATATTTAACTGGCATGGCATTTGTCCATTTTAGGGCGAAGTTCACTCATTGCTTCTAAAAGCACTGGTATATCCTTGTGTATACAGGGAACACTTGAGTGCCAGCCGTCCATTCGATCTCAACCCCGGTTTATCCCTGTGTATACAGGGAACACGATAACTTCTGCTTCTATCTCTTGGGCTAACGCGGTTTATCCCTGTGTATACAGGGAACACCAAATATCTGCGCTGATTATTTAGCGTAGATACGGTTTATCCCTGTGTATACAGGGAACACCGCTAGAAATCGAGCGCAATTCACTAGAAGTGCGGTTTATCCCTGTGTATACAGGGAACACGCGATTAAAAATACGGATATTGCTGAAGAGTTGGGTTTATCCCTGTGTATACAGGGAACACTCTAATTATAACTATTTGTTTTATAAATAAAATAATTAACTAAAATTTTCTACCAATTTTTAAGCGCTTTTGCTAAACCGCTTATTCAACGACCAATTAGATTATATCAGACATAACATTTTGTTTTAAATAAATTTTAATTAACAATCCAAAATACCTCTTTTTATAATCATGGTTATCTACGCCACTTTTGGGAATAATTCAATAATGTGCCCCCGTATAAAACATTCTGCTGCTAATAATATTTTTGTCATTTCTGTTGTTTGCTTACCTAATATTTTTGCTTGCTTACTGCATGAAATGTCACGTAGATAAAAAGAGGTTAATACCGCCCAATATTCAATATTATCCGCTTTGAGCCTTAAAACAGCATTATCAACAATCTGCGCTTCATCTTCTGTTAAATACTGACGGTAATTAAAATCCATTGGTGCGCCGTCAATACCTGCTGACTTAGAGGGGTATTCGGTTCCTATGCGCTTTAAAATGCGTGTGTTTTTCCAGGCGGTTAAAATATCTTTCGTATCTCTCATCATTTTCTCCTTCATTTTTTAATCTTGCTTTATACTCAGCTTTTATCTGTTTGGTTTGTTCTGTCGTGTGTTTTGGGATTCACGATACTCTTTTATTCATCCAATCTTTTTAATACCTATTTTTTTAATCAATTCATCCTCTATTCAATGATATTTCCTGATTTGTGGTTATTATGCGCTAAGCCTTGTTTGTGGACATTTAGCGCATAAAATCGTAGCGATATTTGCTACCGTTTTTTCAAATCTACCGCTTGTTTCAGGTCTACAACATAGTCATACGCTATGTTATCTAACATGTGATAGAACCTAACTTACAGTGATTAATGCTTTGTAGCACAAGCTTTAGCTGTTTTTAGCATCTGTTTAATGTTAGCAATATGCATCAGACTTTTACTTGATGCTCCCTGCTCGGTTTTACATTCAAGCATTGCGAACGTATTTTCTGGTTTTGGTAGATAATAATTAGCGCGATCTTGCGTTAATAGCCCTGTAAAAACCGCATGATTTATAGCGTCAACTCTTTTTTCTTTATCACTGCCTAATGAGACAAATACTTCAGCAGTACGCCCGTGCATCATTGATTTATCAACAAGCCGTTCATAGGTATCAATAAACGTTCTTCTTGCGCCAATTTTGTCGCCATTTTGATAGACAATTTTCGCTTGTGCCCATGCCTTTGCTATTTCACCCGTCCATACAACGGTGTTAGTTTCATCACTAGCCAGTATTGCAATTGCCCATGCTTCATCTGGTGACAGATGATTGCTTGCACCACCCATTAGTTTGATTAGATCCGCAGGCTTCGGCATAAATTGACTTTTTCTTACCCATGCGTTTGCCGCTGCTTTTAATGAATTAATCGGATATTGTCCAAGCGTTGACCAGTAAATATTGACTTTAGTTGTGCTTGCTTGTTGCCCGTAAAGCTCAAGTAATCCGCCAATAACTGCTAAAAAATCATCTGTGATCTTTGCCATTACTAACTCCTCATGCTCTCTAGAACGGCTCTATTTCGTTCAGCAAGGGTCATGAATTTAGGTTTGTTAGATTGGCTAAATTTTTGATATTTACCTGCATTGCGTAACCAGTTATTAAACGCCGCATTCCAATCAATGTATTTTTTACCGTTAGCCAAGCAATAATCCTTAAATTTCACAAACTCATTATCCAGATTGACGTTTTCATTTATCGCTATATCTCGATGATGTTCGTTCGGTTTAAATTCATCAGGCAACTGACATGCCCGTTTAGGGTTTTGCGGTTTATCCGCAATAATATCTGTAGTATTCTCTGTAGTAGTTTCTGCAGTAATCTTTGTAGTATTCTCTTGATATAACGAACTTGATTTTGTAGTCGTCTCGGCATTTACATTGTAGAGATCGGGATGACGATTTTTTATTTGTCGTGATGATTGAGTTATAGCGTTGGCGAAATCACTCAAAACTTGATTAACTTTTTCGTTATCAATTTTGTAAAACGTTTTGTGCTCTAATCTTTTTTCGGTAACAATTAACACACCTTTTTCACATAGCTTTTTTATTGCCGTTCGTTGCTCGTTATGTGTTAAGCCTGTTTCATCCTCAAGTTCATCACGTGTTTTATACACACCTAAATTGGACGTTGCCTTATCTTGCCAATAAAATAATTGTGAGAATAAAACAGCAGGGCCAACTCCCCCGAGAGGTTTCGCTAATCGAGGATAATAAGCGTTGGGACGCCCTATTAATTTTAATGTTTCAACAGCATTCATTAATTGGCCCTCATTGAGTATTCAGCGTATTTCTTACCGTTTTTCGCTGTAATCATTCGTTTATCAATGCTAAATCCGATTTGTTTTAAATCGTAAATTGGCGCGCCAAGCCTAAAGCAATCATATTTATTTAGCGCTAGTAACGGATTAATCGTTTTGCCACTTTGCAAGTGGTTGAACATTTTTGCGCATTGGCTATGTGTGTTTTCGTTATTTAATGTGTTCATTATCGCCTCTGTCGTCATTGTTCTGTCTAGGTGGAAAAATTTTTGATATATCTGGTTTGATATCACAAGCGGTAACGGCTCCATTAGTTACTTTCTCGATTAAAAGTGCGTTCTCAAGGCTAATTTCAGATAAGCCATGTAACCATTTCCAAACTGAGGTTTGCGTTTTACCACATGCATCAGCTAATTTTTTTTGACTTCCAGTAAGCAAAATAGCTTTCTCAATTGCTTTGTTTTTCATAAACCCTCTTGTTAACAACTTATGTTGTAAAATATTAGCTTGTGTTTTTGCCAGTGTCAACAACTTAAGATGTTTTACTTTATACAACTTTGGTTGTATTTTGTTTTAATAAAAAGGAGATTGAAAAATGACATTAGCAGATCGATTAACCAAAATAATGAAAGAAAAAAAGATTTCTCAAGCAAAGCTTGGAGAAGCGATTGGAATGTCTCAGACCACAATATGGAAGTTGATGACAGGTAAAACCAAATCAAATAGAAATTTATTGAAGATCGCTGATTATTTAGGTGTTTCGGTGGAATGGTTAGCTAAAGGAGAAGGCGCTCCGCTTAAACAACAAAAAGATGGAACGCCGATGAGCGAATTATCAACAAGAGAAGTGGATGAATGGGATGATAAAACTCCGTTGAATGAAGATGAAGTTGAAGTCCCATATTTTAAATCAATCGAACTTGCAGCTGGACATGGCTGTTCAAGCATGGAAGATCACAACGGCTATAAGCTCAGATTTAGCAAATCTTTCTTTAGAAGAAAAAATGCACAAAAAGAGTTTGTTGTTTGTTTTCCTGCTAAAGGAAATAGCATGGAGCCCGTTATTCCAGATGGAGCAACAGTTGCTGTAAACACACTACAAAAAGATATTCGTGATGGCGATGTTTATGCAATATGCCAAGATGGATTGTGTCGGTTAAAAAGATTGTATTTATTACCAGCAGGAAAAATTAGAATTGTTTCGTACAACTCGGAGGAATACCCAGATGAAGTCGATGATGCGAAGAATATACAAATAATCGGACGAGTATTTCATTGTTCATTTGAAATGTGATTGATGTTATTAAGGAAACATGACTCACTGCTTTGGCGATTTTTAAATAGTTTAAATCAATAATGTAAGGAATGATGTTTGATGACAGACAATATGGTAAAAGTAGGAAGAATTATTAGTGATTCGGAACCTATCGAAGATGGCATAAATAGTTCTTTCAGATGTATCGCTTGTTGTGATAATGAAGAATATCCTGTTGTAGCGAAGTATATAAAAGGCATTGAGATATTAAAAGAATTAATTTGCGCAATATTAGGTAGACTAATAAATTTACCAATTCCTGAGCCCATATTACTATTAGACCAAAATGATGTTTTCTGCTTCGGTTCTCTTGATGTTGGGTATCCAAATCTCTATCATAAATTAAATATTCAAGATCCATATTAGATAGTAATAAATTATTATTCACAATGCCAAAAACGCCAACCTATAAAGCTATTTGGGCTCCAATTTATTTTGAGCCAATCATTGGCTCTGGAGAAAAACTGACTATCGCTGTGGTAGCTGTTAGTGAAGGGGGTGAATTTAAAATTAGACAATCTATTAGACAGTGCGTGGTTAAAGCTATGTATGGTAACAAATCAGATCAGTTTAACGCTCTGATTGAATTAATTATTTCTAGCCTTACTTCACATCTAAGCAAAACAAAAATTCTAGAAAACTGGAACGTTCCTATGCAAGGTGTTGTTTTGGGTAAAATAAAAAGCACCT
>NZ_LZGX01000106.1:0-1533 GCF_001690825.1 Gilliamella sp. Fer1-1 | reverse complement strand
TAAAATACATATTAATTAATAACCACAAAAGCAATTTTTCTAAAGAAAATAAAAAAATGGGGATATCAAAATGGCAAGATTAAAAAAATATGACAGGTTAAAGAAATTTATTTTCTTTATTTTTATTTTTTATAATTATTCTTATTGTTATGCCAACAAAAATTCTTTTAAACAAATAAGTGAACACTTTCCATCCCTTAAACTACCGCATAATTCTCGGATTACAGGAAACTTTATTAAAGATAATAATTATAAACATTTTTATTATAATTTTTTTAATGAAAATGAATATTATCCCCATAATATTTCTCCAAGTTTTGTTAATTATTTACAATTATCTAATAATAATTTATATGCTCAACATCACGATTATATAACTAACATTTCAGGTATAAAACTTCCAACCATTCATCACAATATCAATCCAATTTTAATTGAAGGACTACAAGGAAATGGAGAAATGATAACTTATCTTTACCTATTTTCTGATAATTTTGATGTGCTTGATAAGATTATTTTGAAAAATCCTAATGGATTAACAAGAAAAAACTCTGAAATAGACGATCTTGCCCAAGGGTTTATTTATTATAGTATTGATAAAAATTACCAAATTGAACGTCAACAACGCTTTACTGATGAAACAATTGAAATACAACATTATAAAATAACTAAAGATGGGCAGTTTAAAGAAATGCCTGTAATATCTAATTGCTATAAAGAATTTGCTACTAAAGATAATAATATACATTCTAAAAAAAGTCTTTTACTAACCAGTAAACAAGGAAATAATTATTTACGTTTTGCTCATGGGTTAGATTACGATCAGTTTGAAAGTATAATATTAACTTTAAATTCTAATGAGAAAAAACTTTGTATTAATTATCAACAAGCTTTTTCTGTCACCTTTGGCAAGGCTAATTCAAAACGATTTTTTGATAATAATGAATTATATCAACAGCATGTAGAAAATTTTAAAAGTTATGATATTGATATTAGTAATGAATTAGAATACATTACCATCCATGGCTTTGAAAAAACACCATTATCAAAGTTTTTATTAAATGGTAATCAGGCAATTTATATGAAAAATATATTATTTTTTGTTAGTGAAAATCATTTTACTGCTTACAGACAACCAACAGATGAACAATTAACTTATCATTAATGACAAAAGTACTAGCTAGTCATCATGAAACTCATCTTAACGGACAAGCTTCCAGAAAGTGAAAAGACAATCATATTAGTTGAAAAAGAGGCCAGATTAATTCAGCCCTCAGCAGATAGCTATTTAAACAGTGGCATAGGGATTCATTTTGTAGATAGCAGTAACTATTGCTATGTTAAAATCAAACCGGAATATACCTTTAGTATACCATTGATATATTTTGACGCTTCACGACAGTCTTCATTCAATACGCCGTTAGGCGGTGGGATTAATGGGATTAACGGTAAAACGCAAAACACCATACCGCAAAAACAATGGTACCGTTTAACGCAAACAGATAAAGCGCGGTTGATTGATATTAACCGCTT
>NZ_LZGX01000105.1:0-997 GCF_001690825.1 Gilliamella sp. Fer1-1 | reverse complement strand
TATTATCACTCATATCAAGTAGGAGTGGTGTGCCAATATTATGATTGCTGCTCGTTAATTGGCTAGCTTGTAAGGGGTGTTTACTCCATGCCTCGGTGTCTGTGGCTAATTCGATTTCATTATTGTTTTCTTTCTTTATTAAGATATTTTATTAATCCCTCTTTCGTTGAAAATTCGCAGCGTTTTTTTGTTTTAAAATTATCTATACATCCAATTTTTGCTACAAGAGCATCATCTCCTATAAAATATAATGCTCTTAACACACCATCATTATCAATTAATACTGGTAATTCAAAATAACGATAGTGTATGCTCGATTTAAAAACTTCTTTTGTTAGAATTAGGATTGATTTGCTTTTGGTTTTATTCTCTATATATTCATATTCAAAGATACTTAATAATTCATCATATTGATATGGGTAAATTTCAAATGCCTTATATAATTCTTTGTTATTATTAGTTAAAAAATAAACCTCTAAATTACGTCTTCCATCATCAAAAGTATTGCTAAGAAATAGAGCAGTACCTTTCTTACCTTTATATTCAACATCAATTGGTGGATGAGCGATGTTATCATATTTAGGAAATCGATATTCTTCTGGAATATTCTCTAAATCCTCATAGGAATCAGAATTGGCATAGGCATTTTGCCCTGTAAAAATTGAGCTTAAGAATATAAACAACATTGTTTTGAACTTCATTGTTACTCCTCATTGTCTTCCTTCTTTATTAAGATATTCTATTAATCCCTCTTTCGTTGAAAATTCGCAGCGTTCTTCTGTTTCAAGATCATCCATACAACTGATTTTTGATATAAAAGCATCATCTCCTATAAAAAATAATGCTCTTAATATACCATCATCTTCTACAAATAAAGGTAATTCTATAAAACGATACCTTATCGTTGGCCCTGTACCGTCTTTCAATAAAATGTAGATATATTTCCTATCGGATTTTTTTCCAGTAAATTCGAAGGCACTTACTACTTCACTATGTC